>DATCYC010000181.1:0-8278 GCA_036570525.1 Luteimonas sp. | reverse complement strand
GTGGCGCTCGGTGGGCCGCCGCTTGGCGAGAACCGCCGCACCCCAGGCCAGGCCCAGCCCGAGCACGTCGCCGAAGTTGTGCAACGCGTCCGACAGCAGCGCCAGCGAGTCGGTGGCGAAGCCGTACCCCGCCTCGAGCGCAGTGTAGGCAAGGTTGATCAGCGTGATCGCGGCAAATGCGCGCGTCGAGGAGCCGTGGTGGTGGGCGTGGGAGTGGCCGTGCATGGGGTGGCATGCTGCCACCGGGGTGGGGCGGACACTATTTCAGGGCGGGAATGAGGGGAATGAAAGGTGGCGGGCGCACGGACAATGCTGCTTCAGGACACGGCGTCGGCCGATCCACTCACTTCGTACGCTTCATTCCCCTCATTCCCCTCATTCCCAGCCCTTACTTCACCAACGTCCCGATCTCCTCCCCGCGCAGCACCCGCAGCAGCACGCCCGGCTGGCTCATGTCGAAGATGCGCAGCGGCAGGTTGCTGTCGCGGGCCAGGGCGAAGGCGGCGGTGTCCATCACGTTGAGGTTGCGGGCGATGACCTCGTCGTAGCCCAGCGTGTCGAAGCGCTTGGCGTCGGGGTTCTTCTTGGGGTCCGAGTCGTACACGCCGTCGACCTTGGTCGCCTTGAGCAGCAGGTCGGCGCCGATCTCGATCGCGCGCAGGGCGGCGCCCGAGTCGGTGGTGAAGAACGGGTTGCCGGTGCCGGCGGCGAAGATCGCGATGCGGCCCTTCTCCAGGTGCCGGATGGCGCGGCGGCGGATGTAGTCCTCGCACACGTCGTTGATCTTGATCGCGCTCATCACGCGCACGCGGGCGCCGAGCTTTTCCAGCGCGTCCTGCATCGCCAGCGCGTTGATGACCGTGGCCAGCATGCCCATCTGGTCGCCGGTGACGCGGTCCATGCCGCCGGCCGCCAGGCCCGCGCCGCGGAAGATGTTGCCGCCGCCGATCACCACGCCGATCTCGGCCCCGGCCTGCTGCGCCTCGATGATCTCGCGCGCCAGGCGGCCGATCACCTTGGGGTCGATGCCGTAGTCCTCGTCCCCCATCAGGGCCTCGCCGGAAAGTTTGAGCAGGATGCGGCGGTAGGCGAGGGGTTGCGACATTGGGGGCTCCGGGCGGGCAAACGCGGCAATTCTAGCTGAAGGCCGGGATTGGGGATTGGGGATTCGGGATTCGAATGTGGGAGCGGCTTCCGCCGCTCCTGCAACAGTGAGGCTCACGCCGCGGCGTCGGGCCGCAGCGCGGTCAGCAATCCACGCGCAGCGTTGAAGCGGGTCGCGGCGTCGGGCAGGTCGAGGGTGATGCGCAGCTTGTCCGGCCCGTCCATGCGGTAGTGCCTGGGCTGGCCCTGGATCAGGCGGATCACCGCCATCGGGTCGACGTCGGGTTTCTCGACGAACTGCAGCCGCCCGCCCTCGGCACCGAGGTCGAGCTTGCGGATGCCCAGCGCGTCGGCCTGCAGCTTCAGCTCGGCTGTGGCGAACAGGTGCTTCACCTGGTCGGGCAGCAGGCCGAAGCGGTCGATCATCTCCACCTGCAGCTCGCGCAGTTCGTCGACGTTGCGTGCGGAGCTGATGCGCTTGTACAGGGTCAGGCGCGCGTGCACGTCGGGCAGGTAGTCGTCGGGGATCAGCGCCGGAACGTTCATCAGCACCTCGGCGCCGTGGGCGTGGGCGGCGTCGACGTCCGGCAGCTCGCCGCGCTTGATGCTGCGCACCGCGCGTTCGAGCAGCTCGGTGTACAGGCTGAAGCCGACCTCGGCCATCTGCCCGCTCTGGTCCTCGCCCAGCAGTTCGCCGGCGCCGCGGATTTCCAGGTCGTGGGTGGCCAGGGTGAAGCCGGCGCCGAGCTCGTCCATCGCCGCGATCGCGTCCAGCCGCTTGCGCGCGTCCGAACTGATCGAGCGCTTGTCCGGGATCACCAGGTAGGCGTAAGCGCGATGGTGCGAGCGCCCGACGCGCCCGCGCAGCTGGTGCAGCTGCGCCAGGCCGAAGCGGTCGGCGCGGTTGATGATGATGGTGTTGGCATTCGGGATGTCGATGCCCGACTCGATGATCGTCGAGCACAGCAGCACGTTGAAGCGCTGCTTGTGGAAGTCGAGCATCACCCGCTCCAGCTCGCGCTCGGGCATCTGGCCGTGGGCGATGCCGATGCGCGCCTCGGGCACCAGTTCGGCCAGCTGGCGCTGCATGCGGCCGATGCTTTCGACGTCGTTGTGCAGGAAATACACCTGGCCGCCGCGCGCCAGCTCGCGCTCGAAGGCCTCGCGCAGTTGCGCGTCGTCCCACGGCGCCACGAAGGTCTGCACCGCCAGCCGGTGCGCGGGCGGGGTGGCGATGATGGCGAGGTCGCGCAGGCCGGCCATCGCCATGTTGAGCGTGCGCGGGATCGGCGTGGCGGTGAGCGTGAGCAAATGCACGTTGGCGCGCATCGCCTTGAGCGCCTCTTTCTGGCGTACGCCGAAGCGCTGTTCCTCGTCGACGATCACCAGGCCCAGATCCTTGAATCGGACGTCCTTTTGCAGCAGCCGGTGGGTGCCGACGATCACGTCGATCCTGCCTTCGGCCAGCCGGTCGAGCTCGGCCTTGTTTTCCTTGGCGCTCTTGAAGCGCGACAGCACCTCGACCCGGATCGGCCAGTCGGCGAAGCGGTCGCTGAAGTTGCGGTAATGCTGTTCGGCCAGCAGCGTGGTCGGTACCAGCACCGCGACCTGCCTGCCCGCGGTGGCGGCGACGAACGCGGCGCGTACCGCAACCTCGGTCTTGCCGAAGCCGACGTCGCCGCAGACCACGCGATCCATCGGCTGCGAGCTGGACAGGTCGCGGATCACCGCCTCGATCGCGCTGTGCTGGTCGGGCGTCTCCTCGAACGGGAAGGTGGCCGCGAACGGTTCGTACATCGCCCGGTCGACGTCGATCGCCAGCCCCGCGCGCGCCTGGCGCTTGGCCTGGATGTCGAGCAGTTCGGCGGCCACGTCGCGGACTTTTTCCGCGGCCTTGCGCCTGGCCTTCGTCCACTGCTCGCCGCCGAGCGAATGCAGCGGCGCGGTTTCCGGCGACGCGCCGGAGTAGCGGCTGACCAGGTGCAGCTGCGCGACCGGCACGTACAGGCGGTCGCCCTTGGCGTACTCGATCTCGAGGTATTCGCCGGGCTGGCCGCCGGCTTCGAGCGTCACCAGGCCGCGGTAGCGGCCGACGCCGTGGTCCTCGTGCACGATCGGCGAGCCTTCGGACAGCTCGCCCAGGTCGCGGATGATCGCTTCTGGCTCGCGCCCGGCGCGCCTGCGGCGGCGCGGCTGCGAGGCGCGCTCGGGGAACAGCTGGCGCTCGGTGAGGATGGCGAATGGAATGCCGCCAGCGGCCTCGGCGTCGAGTGCGAAGCCGTCGTCGAGTGTGGCCACGGCGATGGCGAAACCCGCGCCGTCATCCCCGCGAAAGCGGGGACCCAGTGACTTTTGCGAGTCATCCGGTTCGCCGGCCAAACCCAGAGACGCTGGGTCCCCGCTTTCGCGGGGATGACGGTTTTCGAGGAACGCCCGGAAGCCCGGCAGCACCACCGGCCGCAGATCCGCGGCCTGCAGCACCTCCAACAGCGCCTCGCGCCGCCCGGCGGTGTCCGCGGCGACCAGCACGCGGCCCGGGTAGCTGGCCAGGAACGACTTCAGCGCCGCCGCCGGCTGCGCATCCTTCATCACCAGCGGCAGTTCGGGCGCCGGCTGGTCGCCCAGTGCCGCGGCCTGCGCGTGGCGCGGGTGCTGCGGGCCGCAGACCTCGATCCGCTCGCCCGCGTTGAGCCGTTCGCGCAGGGCGTCGGGCGGCAGGTACAGCGCATCGGGCGCCAGCAGCGGGCGCTCGATGTCGTGGCGGCGCTGCTCGTGGCGCTCGCTGGTCTGCTTCCAGAACTGGTCGGCCGCTTCGGCCACGCCGACCGCCACCAGCGGCAGCGTGTCGTCGCCGAGGTAGTCGAACAGCGTCGCGGTGCGGTCGAAGAACAACGGCAGGTAGTACTCGATGCCCGCCGGCGCGTGGCCGGACTTGAGGTCCTGGAACAGCGCGCTGCGCCGGGTGTCGATGTCGAAGCGCTCGCGCAGCGCGTCCATGGCGCGCGTGACGGACGCTTCGTCCAGCGGCACCTCGCGACCGGGCAGCAGCTGCACCGCGTCGACCTTGTCCAGCGAGCGCTGCGTCTCCGGGTCGAAGCCGCGCATGGTGTCGATCACGTCGTCGAACAGTTCGACCCGGAACGGCATGTCCGCGCCCATCGGGTACACGTCCAGCAGCGCGCCGCGCACGGCGAAGTCGCCGGGGTCGAACACCTGCGGCACGTTGCGGTAGCCGGCGGCCTCCAGGCGGCGCTTCTCGGCGTCCAGGTCCAGGGTCTGGCCCACTCGCATGTCGAAGGTGTTGCCGACCACGTACGACAGCGGCGCCAGCCGCTGCATCAGCGTCTGCACCGGCACCACGACGACGCCCCGCTTGAGCGTCGGCAGGCGGTGCAGCGTGGCCAGCCGCTGGGAAACGATCTCCGGGTGCGGGCTGAAGCGGTCGTAGGGCAGGGTTTCCCAGTCGGGGAAGTTCAGCACCGGCAGCGCGGCATTGTCGCCAAGCAGCGTGCGCAGGTCGGATTCGAGCTGGTGCGCGGCGTGGTTGTCGCGGGCGACTGCCAGCAGCGGGCCGTCGTGCGCCTGCGCGGCGCCGGCGATGGACCACGCCAGCGCGCTGGCGCTGGCGGGCTGGCGCCAGTACGCGCGCTGCTGGCCGGGCCGGGGCAGGGGAGGGGCGGGGAAAACGGAGGATTTCGGGGTCTGGGGCATCTGTGCACGCAACGACGACAGCGCCGGACGCGATGCGCCCGGCGCGGGGGGTGCACATTTTAGCCGTTCGCGGCGGCAGGCCCCTGGCGTCGGCCGGAGCGGCGTGCCAGGGCCTGCCGATCGATCAGGCGCGCAGTGTCAGGGGCGCGCCTCGAGCACGAGGTTGAACGGGGTTTCGGTGGCCCGGCGGAAGCGCGTGAAGCCAGCCTCGCGCATGATCGCGCCCAGCCGCGCCTGCCCGGCCTGCGCACCGAGCGCGGGGCCGTTGCGCGCCAGTGACACCGGCACGCAGATCTGCGAGGAGGCGCCGTAGTACATGCGCCCGACCGGGTTGAGGTTGCTGGCCACCGTGTCCCCGGCGAAGGGCTCCACCAGCATGCAGGTGCCTTCGGGCCGCAGCGCCTGCCGTGCATGGTGCGCTGCACCGAGCGGATCGGCCATGTCGTGCAGGCAGTCGAAGAACGCGATCAGGTCGAAGCCGTCCCCGTTGTAGTCGCCGGCGTCGGCGACCTCGAAGCTCGCGTTGGCGATGCCGGCTTCGCCGGCGTGCCTGCGCGCGATTTCGATCGAGGGCGCGTGGTAGTCGTAGCCGACGAAGGTGGCGTCGGGGAATGCCTGTGCCATCAGCAGCGTGCTGGCACCGTGCCCGCAGCCGATGTCAGCGGCCTTGCCACCGGCCTCCAGCCGCTCGACCACGCCGTCGAGCGCCGGCAGCCACTCATGCAGCAGGTGTGCGTTGTAGCCGGCGCGGAAGAAACGTTCGGTGCCGTGGAACAGGCAGGGGTGGTGTTCGCCCCATTCCATGCCCTCGCCGCTGCGGAAGTTCTTCGTCGTGCGCTCCATCGCATGGAAGGCGGCCTCGACGATGCTGTAGGCGCCCGGGACGTCGACCGGGCCGTCCGGATCGGCCATGCACAGGGCCTGCTCGGGCGAGAGGGCGTAACGGTCGGCGTCGGCGTCGTAGTCGACGTAGCCGCCCGCGGCCTGGTTGCCGAGCCATTCGCGCATGTAGCGCTCGCTGGTCCCGGTGGCGGCGGCCAGCTCGGAGGCGTTCATGGGTTGGCGTGCCAGCGCCTTGTACAGGCCGAGCTGGTCGCCGATCAGGATGAGCGTGGCGCTCATGGCCGCGCCCATGTCGTTCAGGGCACGCCCGAGGAAGGCGTTGAGGCGGGGTTCGTCGATTGGCATGGAGCGCTCCGGGAAGTTCGGGCCCTTCCCTGGACATGCGGCAGACCCTGCCGCCTGAGCCCCCTGCCTATCCCGGGGAACGCAACCGGTCGCCGTCACCGGACACGGCGCGTCGCCCATCGGCCGTGGCCAGGTCCAGTACCACCCGGACCAGTCCCGGCGTGTCCGACGCTTCGCGGCGGAACCCCAGGGAGTCGGCCAGCGACAGCATCGGCTGGTTGCTTTCCAGCACGTCGCCGTACATGCGTTCGAGCTTCTTGCCCCTGGCCCAGCGCACCAGGCGGCGCATCAGGTGCCGGCCCAGGCCCATGCCGGCGACGTAGCGGCTGACCAGGATCGCGAACTCCGCATCGCGCGTGCCCGGCGTAACCGCCACGCGCGCAACGGCGCCGACCAGCGCCTCGCCCGGAGGCAGCGGCTCGGCCGCGACCAGCGCGAACTCGCTCTTCGGCTGCGGCTGGGTCAGGCGCTGCACCGTCTCGGCGCTCAGTTCCTTGACCGGGCGCAGGAAGCGCTGGCGCACTTCTTCGGGCTGCAGCAGCGCGAACGACGCGCGCAGCGGCTCGGCATCATCGGCGCGGATCGGACGGATCAGGACTTCACGGCCATTGGCCAGGCGGACCTGCTCGTGCCACGGGGGAAGGCGATTGCGGGCGCTCATGCGGGAAAGATCGCATCCATGACGTTAAAAAACCCTAGACGCCGTGAAGAACGGGTGTTCGGCACGGGCGTTGCGCATCGTCCGGCGAACCCCCAACATCGCGGTTTCGACGAATAAAGGACCCGTTCGATGGCAGGCAGCGGCGACTCCACCCGCGCGATCTTCTTCGCACTCGGCGCCAACTTCGCGCTCGCCTGCGCCAAGGGCGTGGCGGCGTTCTTCACCGGTTCCAGCGCGATGCTGGCCGAAACCGTGCACTCGGTGGCCGACTGCGGCAACCAGCTGTTGCTGCTGCTGGGGATGAAGCAGGCCAAGCGGCCACCGTCGCCGGACTACCCGCTGGGCTACGGCAAGGCAATCTATTTCTGGTCGTTCCTGGTGGCGGTGATGCTGTTCACCGTCGGCGGCATGTTCTCGCTGTACGAGGGCGTCCACAAGCTGCAGCATCCCGAACCGCTGCGGCAGTGGTGGTGGGCGGCCGGGGTGCTGGTGTTCGGCATCATCGTCGAGGGCATCTCGATGCGGGCCTGCCTGCAGGAAGTGAACAAGGCGCGCGGGGACCGCAGCCTCTGGCAGTGGTTCCGCGGCAGCCGCCAGGCCGAACTGGTGGTGATCTTCGGCGAGGACCTGGCCGCGCTGCTGGGCCTGGTGTTCGCGCTCGCCGCGGTGCTGCTGGCGGTGGCTACCGGCAACCCGGTGTGGGATGCGATCGGGACGATCGGGATCGGCGCCCTGCTGATCGTGGTGGCGGTGTTCGTGGCCATCGAGGTCAAGGCGATGCTGATCGGGCAGGGCGTGCACCCGCTGCAGCAGGAGCAGATGCGCAGCTGGCTGGAGGCGCGCCCGGAAATCGCGCGCGTGTTCAACCTGATCACCCTGCAGCTGGGCAGCGACGTGATGGTGTCGGTGAAGGCGCAGATGCGCGAGGCGCAGGACGCCGGCGCGCTGCTGGCGCAGATCAACGCCGTCGAGGCGGCGCTGCAGGCGGAGTTCCCGGAAGTGCGCTGGAGCTTCTTCGAGCCCGACGTCGCCGACGATGACAAGCACGGCCTGCCGACGGCGACAAGCTGAGTCCCGTGCTCTTGTGGGAGCGGCTTCGGCCGCGAGCTTTTCCCATCGGCGGCAACGTGCGGAAATCTCGCGGCTGACGCCGCTCCCACGAGGTGCCCGGCTATGGCGGGGTTCGCAGCCACTCCAGGCGCGTGGACGCGCCGGCTTCGCCCAGCGCGTCGCGCAGCGCCTGCAGGGCGGGCTGCAGGGCGGCGTCGAGCTTCCACGGCGCGTTGAGCACCAGCAGGCCGCTGCCGTTCATGCGCAGCGGCGAGTCGTCCGGGCGTACCAGCAGCTCGGCCACCAGCGCCGATTTCGCGGGTAGCTTCATGGCCTTGCGCAGGAACGGCTGCAGTGCGCGGCGCTGCTTGACCGGGTACCACAGCGCGCAGGTCGCCTGCGGCCAGCGCGCCAGCGCCTCCTTCAGCGCCGCCAGCGCGGCGTCGAACTCGTCCAGCTGCGCCTCGTACGGCGGGTCGACCAGCAGCAGCCCGCGGCCGTAGCGCAGCGCGCCGTGCTTCGGCGGCAGCAGCGCGCGGATCGCGGCATAGCCGTCGCCCTCGT
>DATCYC010000180.1:0-1676 GCA_036570525.1 Luteimonas sp. | reverse complement strand
GCCGGCGCCGTCGAGGGCGAGCTGCTGGCGCTGGCGTTCAGGGGGCCGGGCTGCATCGGCAGCCTGCGCCTGGCGGACGGGACCGTGGTCGAGATCGATCTCGCCGAGGGCCATGCCATGCCGGGCGACCGCCTGCGCCTGCGCCTGGACCCGCGCGACCTGGTCGCGTTCGACGACTGAGCCCCTGCGCACGGCCGCGCGTTCCGCGACAATGGCCGGCCCCGAGCAGACCGCCTTCGCCGATGTCCCGCATGCAGTTCGAGTTGCTCGCCAGCGACGGCGCCGCGCGCCGCGGCCGGCTGACGTTTCCGCGCGGCACGGTCGAGACGCCGGCCTTCATGCCGGTCGGCACCTACGGCTCGGTCAAGGGCGTGCTGCCCGACCAGGTGCGCGCGCTGGGCGCCGAAATCATCCTCGGCAACACCTTCCACCTGTACCTGCGGCCGGGGTTGGAGGTGATCGAGGCACACGGCGGTCTGCACGGCTTCGCGCGCTGGGACGGGCCGATCCTCACCGACTCGGGCGGCTTCCAGGTGTTCTCGCTGGCGCACCGGCGCAAGATCACCGAGCAGGGCGTCACCTTCCAGGCGCCCACCGACGGCTCGACCGTGTTCCTCGGCCCCGAGGAAAGCATGCGCATCCAGAAGGTGCTCGATTCGGACATCGTGATGATCTTCGACGAGTGCCCGCCGGTGCACGTCGACGGCAAGCCGGTCGGCGTGGACGTGGTGGATCGCTCGATGCAGCTTTCGCTGCGCTGGGCCGAGCGCTCGAAGCGTGCGCACGAAGGCAACGACGCGGCGCTGTTCGGCATCGTCCAGGGCGGCGTGCACCATGACCTGCGCACGCGTTCGGCCGAAGGGCTGAAGCAGATCGGCTTCGACGGCTACGCGATCGGCGGCCTGGCCGTGGGCGAGACCGAGGCCGAGCGCAACGCCATGCTCGAACACACCTGCCCGCAGCTGCCCGGCGATCGCCCGCGCTACCTGATGGGAGTCGGCCGGCCCGAGGACCTGGTGGAAGCGGTCGCGCGCGGCGTCGACATGTTCGACTGCGTGATGCCGACCCGCAACGCGCGCAACGGCCATTACTTCACCAGCACCGGCACCGTGCGCATCCGCAACGCGAAGCATGAGAACGACACGCGCCCGATCGAGGAAGGTTGCGGCTGCCACGCCTGCAGCAACGGCTACAGCCGCGCCTACCTGCGCCACCTGGACCGCTGCAACGAGATGCTGGCCCCGATCCTGGGCACCCTGCACAACCTCTGGTACTACCAGTCGCTGATGGCCGGCATGCGCCGGGCGATCGAAGCAGGCCGCTTCGCCGCCTTCCGCGAGTCCTTCCGCGTCGGGCGGGCTTCCACGAATCCGTAGGTCGGGGCTACGCCCCCGACGCCCCGGATGCTTGGAGATCCCACGCCCGATGCCAACGCTTGGTTGACGATCCAAAGCGTCGGGGGTGTAGCCCCGACCCACGCCAGCCGTGAGATCCGGCGGGATCAGGAACCTTCCCGGCCCGCGGATGTCCATTGATGCCCGGCGCCGTTTCGTGGCCGGGATCACGCCGAAACCCCGGTCCCGACGCCGTTCCGGGGCTTCCAGGCCGTCGCCGTGGCATAATTCCCCGCTATTTTGCCCGTGGAACTCCAGATGACTTCGTTCAATCCGCTCGAC
>DATCYC010000179.1:0-3242 GCA_036570525.1 Luteimonas sp. | reverse complement strand
CGCTCCTTGCGGTCGAGTTCCTCCGGCTTGGAGTCGATCTCCATGCGGATGCGCGAGGCGGCTTCGTCCATCAGGTCGATGGCCTTGTCGGGCAGCTGGCGGTCGGCGATGTAGCGGTTCGACAAGGTGGCCGCGGCGACGATCGCAGGGTCGGTGATCTCGACGCCGTGGTGCACGGCGTACTTTTCCTTCAGCCCGCGCAGGATCGCGATCGTGTCCTCCACGCTCGGCTCGCCGACGAACACCTTCTGGAAGCGGCGCTCGAGCGCGGCGTCCTTTTCGACGTACTTGCGGTACTCGTCGAGCGTGGTCGCGCCGATGCAGTGCAGCTCGCCGCGGGCCAATGCAGGTTTCAGCATGTTGCCCGCATCCATCGAGCCTTCCGCCTTGCCGGCGCCGACCATCGTGTGCAGCTCGTCGATGAACAGGATGATCTGGCCCTCGTTCTTGGCCAGGTCGTTGAGCACCGCCTTGAGCCGCTCCTCGAACTCGCCGCGAAACTTGGCGCCGGCGATCAGCGCGCCCATGTCCAGCGACAGCACGCGCTTGCCGCGCAGGCCTTCGGGCACCTCGTTGTTGACGATGCGCTGCGCCAGGCCTTCGACGATCGCGGTCTTGCCCACGCCCGGTTCGCCGATCAGCACCGGGTTGTTCTTGGTCCGGCGCTGCAGCACCTGGATGGTGCGGCGGATCTCCTCGTCACGGCCGATCACCGGGTCGAGCTTGCCGATCTCGCTGCGCGCGGTGAGGTCGATGGTGTACTTCTCCAGCGCCTGGCGCGCCTCCTCGGCGTTCTCGTCCTGGACCTTCTCGCCGCCGCGCATGTTGTCGATCGCGGTTTCAAGCCGCGCCTTGTCGGCGCCGGCGGCCTTGAGCGCGCGCCCGGCTTCGCCCTTGTCGTCGAGCGCGGCGAGCACGAACAGCTCGGACGCGATGAACGCGTCGCCACGCTGCTGCGCCAGCTTGTCGGTGACGTTGAGCAGGCGCGACAGGTCGTTGCCGACCGAAATCTGCCCGTCCTGCCCGGACACCTTCGGCAGCTTGTCCAGCGCCTCGGCCAGGTGCTCGCGCAGCACCGGCACGTTGACGCCGGCCTGGGTGAGCAGCGGCCGCGTGCCGCCGCCGGACTGGTCCAGCAGCGCCAGCAGCAGGTGCGTGGGTTCGATCAGGTTGTGGTCGCGGCCAACGGCCAGCGACTGCGCGTCGGCCAGCGCCTGCTGGAAACGCGAGGTGAGTTTGTCCATGCGCATGGAAAGGTCCTCGGAATCAGGATGGCCGGCGTCGCCGGCAATACTCCTGAAATGAGGATGCGCGCGGGGGTTTCAAGATCCCGTGAGATGGCCGTGGATCGGGACTACACCCCGGCACTCAGCCGTCCAGCGGCGCCGGCTGGATCAGCTCGATCCAGTAGCCGTCGGGATCCTTGATGAAGGCGATGTCGCGCATGCTGCCGTCGCTGAGCTTCTTCTGGAACGGTACGCGCAGCGCTTCCATCCGCGCGCAGGCGGCGCGCACGTCGGGCACGCTGACGCAGATGTGGCCGAAGCCGCGCGGTTCGCTGTTGCCGTCGTGGTAGACCGGCCCGGGCTGCGACTCGGTGCCGTGGTTGTGGGTCAGTTCGAGCACGCCGCGCTGGCGCGCCAGCCACTGGCGGCGATCCTCGTCGCCGTCGGGCATGTCGTCCAGTTCGGCCAGCACGAGGAAGTACAGCGAGAACTTCGCCTGCTCGAAATCCACCTTGCGTGCCAGCGCGAAACCGAGCACGCGGGTGTAGAAGTCCAGCGACGCCTTCGGGTCCCGGATCCGCAGCATGGTGTGGTTGAACACGAAACCGGCGGTGGCGGCGTCGCGGATCGGTGCGATACCGGGTACGGCGGAAAGATCGTCGCGGGTCTGGGCGGTCATGTCGAAAACTCGTGGTGTGGGCAGCGCATTATCGCCGCCCGGTCATCACGACGATGTTGCGACGGATCCTTCTCGTTGCGTCCGCGGGGCGTCGGGGGCGTCGCCCGGACCTACGACTGCTTCTGCAGTGACAGCAGTGCAAGCACCGCCGCCAGCGCGACGTATGCGCCGACGAACTGCCCCATCACCACCGCCGGCAGGCCCTGCAGCTCCCACGGCAGGTAGATCCCGCCGCGCGGATCCACCGAGTGGATCAGGCCAAACAGCGCCAGCGCCGCGGCGACCAGCAGGCAGCCCGCCGCGCGCAACAGGCGGCCGTCGATCATCGCCACCACCGTCGAGATCCACAGCATCGAGGTGATGATGAAGCCGTTGCCCAGCGCCAGGATCACCGCCAGTTCCGGCAGGCCGTGGCCGTCCACGGTCGTCGCCAGCCGCGCGAACTGTTCCGGCGCGATCCACGCCGGGTTGCCGGCCTTGATCGCGACCAGGTACGCCACCGACGGCAGGAAGCCGAGCACCATCGCCGGCGCGTGCTTCGGCGGCGTGGCCTGGAAGGCCTGCACGGTGATGTCGATCGCGACGTACACGATGATCGGCGCCAGCACCGCCAGCGGCAGCCACTGCACCAGCCCGGAGATCACGCCGAGCATGCCGCCGATGCCGACGAACAGGCCCGTCAGCAAGGTGTACCCGCTGCGCGCGCCCATGTGCTTGTACGCGGGCTGGCCGATGTACGGCGTGGTCTGGGCGACGCCGCCGCAGACGCCGGCCACCAGCGTGGAGAACGCCTCGGCCAGCAGGATGTCGCGCGTGCGGTAATCGTCACCGGCCGCGCGCGCGCTTTCGCTGACGTTGATGCCGCCGCCCACCATCAGCAGGCCGAACGGCAGCAGCAGCGGCAGGTACGGCACCGTCGACGGCAGGCCTTCGACGAATGCCAGCGACGGCCACGAGATCGCCACGTGCAGCGCCGCGGCCCGTGGCAGCGCGAAGCCCGGCGCGCCGAGCCCGGACAGCCCCAGCCCGTAGTACAGCGCGGTGCCGACCAGGAACGCGACCAGCACGCCCGGCAGCCGCACCGGCAATCGCCCCTTGGCGAACAGCACGTACAGCAGCAGGCCGAGCGTCACGAACCCGACCACCGGCGAGCGGAACGTTTCCACCAGCGGCAGGAATCCCATCAGCACCAGCGCGATGCCCGCGATCGACCCCAGCAGCGCGGCGCGCGGCGCGATCCGCGTCACCGCTTCGCCGAAGAACGACAGCACGAACTTGAGCACGCCCATCACCACCAGCGACGCCGCGCCGAGCTGCCAGGTGGCGATCGCCGCGGC
>DATCYC010000178.1:0-8121 GCA_036570525.1 Luteimonas sp. | reverse complement strand
CGACGACAACGTGTTCTTCAAGGACTCGGTGATGATGGCGCAGCGCCTGATCGAGCTGCGCAAGGACAAGTGGGAGATCGCGCCGTATCCGATGGAGCGCCACGGCTTCGTCCATCCGGACGCGTGGTACGACGAATACCGGCGGATCTTCGAGCTGTTCGAAGACACCCTGAAATAGGCCGATGCGAGCGTAGGATGGGTAGAGCGCAGCGAAACCCATCGGTTGCCGACCGACGCCGGTGATGGGTTTCGCTGCGCTCTACCCATCCTACTTGGGGAGGGCACCGCACCCGCGGGAGGTCGGCTCCTCAGTCCACGAAGCTGATGCCAACGACCCGATAGACGGGTGCCTGTCGCTCCGACAGGTTCACATCAAGCATGGCGCCCTCCACTTTCTCCAGCGCGACGAGCGTGGTTCGCTCCGTCGTGTTGTCGCCGATGGCTTCGATGGAAAGCGTCATCCGCCCATCCTGCGCACTTGCATCGTCGATCGTGCGGAAGATCGCGCGCAGCCGCTCGCCATCGGCGAGCGGGTCGGCGAGACGGAAGCCGTTCTCGTCCCCCTCGAGCAGCGCATGCACGGAGCGTGCATTCGGCTTTGCGGAGAAGTAGCTGACGTTCTGGCGCATGTCCACCGGGTCGATCGTCGGCTGTGCACGGGCAGCCAGCAGCACGGAAGCCGCGACCGGCGCAACCTCGGCCAGCTCGGCGACCGCCGCATCCGGCATCTCGATGCCATAGAACATCGCTGTCGCAGCCGCTGCCGTGGGTACCGGCCCGCTCGCCTGAAGATGGCCGCATGCAGTGATGAGCGCAAACGCAACCAGCACGTGCTTGCAAACGGACATTTCAACCTCCGTTCAACCCTTGCAGTGCGGGACAGTATGGCAGCCTGCGTGTAACCAAGAGGTGATCTTTGCATGAATGGGCAGATGGTTCGCCGGGCTCCCGTGGGAGCGGCTTCAGCCGCGAGCTCTTTGGCTTTTCACCAAACTGTCGGCAAGAACTCGCGGCTGAAGCCCGTCCTGAGCCTGTCGAAGGGCCGCTCCTGCAAGTCCCCGTAGGATGGGTAGAGCCAACGGCGAAACCCATCGCTCTCCCGGCCGACCGATGATGGGTTTCCCCTGCGTTCTACCGGTGATGGGTTTGCCCTGCGTTCTACCGGTGATGGGTTTCGCTGCGCTCTACCCATCCTACGGACTGACCTGCGTCAGCTCGTACCATGCCGGCGCCGCCTACAATGCACCGCATGGAAGACATCGACCGCGTCCGCGACTACCTCACCGGCCTGCAGGACCGCATCTGCGCGGCCATCGAAGCCGTCGATGGTCAGGCCACGTTCGCCGAAGACAGCTGGACGCGGGAGCCCGACGGCGCTTGCGCCGACGGCAACAAGCTCGCAAGCGGCGGCGGCCGCACCCGCGTGCTGCGCGGGGGCGCGGTGTTCGAGCAGGCGGGAATCGGCTTCTCGGATGTTTCCGGCACCAAGCTGCCGCCCTCGGCGACCGCCGCGCGGCCGGAGCTGGCCGGCGCGTCCTGGCGCGCAGTGGGCGTGTCGCTGGTCTTCCACCCGCGCAACCCGCACGTGCCGACCACGCACGCCAACGTGCGCCACTTCCGCGCCGTACGCGACGGGCAGACGGTGGCCTGGTGGTTCGGCGGCGGCTTTGACCTCACGCCGTTCTATCCGGCCGACGAAGACGTGTTGCACTGGCACCGCACCGCGCGCGACCTGTGCGCCCCGTTCGGCGACGACCGCTATCCCGCGCACAAGCGCTGGTGCGACGAATATTTCTTCCTGAAGCACCGCAACGAGACGCGCGGCGTGGGCGGGTTGTTCTTCGACGACCTGCACACGGACTTCGAGCGCGACTTCGACTACCTGCGCGCGGTCGGCGACGGTTTCCTCGACGCGTACATGCCGATCGTCGAGCGCCGCCGCGACGCGCCGTATGGCGAACGCGAGCGCCAGTTCCAGCTCTACCGGCGCGGCCGCTACGTCGAGTTCAACCTGCTGTGGGACCGCGGCACGCTGTTCGGGATCCAGTCCGGCGGCCGCAGCGAGTCGATCCTGATGAGCCTGCCGCCGCTGGTGCGCTGGGAATACGGCTATGCGCCGGAAGACGGCAGCGCGGAAGCCCGCCTGCAGGACTACCTGCGCCCGCGCGACTGGCTGGCCGAACTTTCCGGCTGACGCGCTCTGCCACGCAGTTCCCGCGCACGTTTGAAAGCATGTCGGGGACGCACCCCGACCTGTGGCCCTTGCCCCCCACAGTCCGCGCAGGTCGGACGATGACCCATAAAAAAAGCCCCGCAGGCAGGGGGGGCCGGCGGGGCTCGTGGGAACGGGACCTGGGGAGTGGTCTTCGTTCCCGGGGATCACTCCAGGGGAGGGAGAGATCAGTGACGGACGTTGCATCCGTCACGGGCTATATGACCACCCGGCACATGGATAGTTCGTGAAGCCCGGGGTTAATTTTCTGTTGGATTCAGCCACCGTTTACTCCGTTCAGAAAATGCCGCTTCCGGGCCCCGGCAAGGCCTCAGTGGGCCTCGTCCCAGTCCTTTCCGACCCCGCTGTCGACCACCAGTGGAACACGCAGTTCCGCTGCCGACGACATCAGTCGGGGCGCCTGCGCCAGCAGGGTGTCGACGAAGTCCTCGTCGGCCTCGAACACCAGCTCGTCGTGCACCTGCAGGATCATCTTCGCCCGCTCCGCGTGCGGCGCCAGCCACGCATCGACGGCCACCATCGCGCGCTTGATGATGTCGGCCGCCGTGCCCTGCATCGGCGCGTTGATCGCCGCGCGCTCGGCCCCGGCGCGCTGGCCCTGGGTGCCCTTCTGGATGTACTCCAGGTACAGGCGGCGGCCGAACACGGTTTCGACGTAGCCGCGCTCGCGCGCCTCGTTGCGGGTGCGCTCCATGAAATCGCGTACGCCCGGGTAGCGCGAGAAGTACAGCGCGATGTAGTCCTGCGCCTCGCCGCGACCAATGCCCAGGTTGCGCGCCAGCCCGAACGCGCTCATCCCGTACATCAGGCCGAAGTTGATCGCCTTGGCAGCGCGGCGCTCGTTGGCGGTCACGTCCTCGAGCTTGAGGCTGAACACTTCCGCGGCGGTGGCGCGGTGGATGTCGGCACCCGACGCGAACGCCGACAGCAGGCCGGCGTCCTCGGACAGGTGAGCCATGATCCGCAGCTCGATCTGCGAGTAGTCGCACGCGAGCAGCTTGCGCCCCGGCGGCGCGACGAAGGCCTTGCGGATGCGGCGGCCGTCCTCGCTGCGGATCGGGATGTTCTGCAGGTTGGGATCGCTCGACGCCAGGCGCCCGGTCGCCGCGCCCGCCTGGTGGTAGCTGGTGTGCACGCGGCCGGTGTCGGGATTGACCATCTCCGGCAGCTTGTCTGTATAGGTGCTGCGCAGTTTCGCAAGCCCGCGGTAGTCGAGGATCACGCGCGGCAGTTCGTGCTGGTCGGCGATCGCCTCCAGCGCCTCCTCGTTCGTCGACGGCTGGCCCTTGGGCGTCTTCACCAGCGCCGGCAGGCCCAGCTCGTCGAACAGCAGCGCCTGCAGCTGCTTGGGCGAGTCGAGGTTGAACGTGCGGCCGGCAAGCTCGGTGGCGCGCTGCTGCGCGGCCAGCATGCGCCTGGACAGGTCCGCACTCTGTCGGCGCAGCTCGTCGGCGTCGACCAGCACGCCGTTGGCCTCGACCCGCGCCAGCACCGGCACCAGCGGCATCTCGATGTCGCGGTACACCGATTCCAGCGCCGGTTCGGCGGCCAGCTTCGGCGCCAGCGCGCGGTGCAGGCGCATCGTCACGTCGGCGTCCTCGGCGGCGTAGCGTGTGGCGTCGTCGAGCGCGACCTGCGAGAACAGGATCTTCTTGCTGCCCTTGCCCGCCACGTCCTCGTATTTCATCGTGACGTAGCCGAGGTAGCGCGCGGCCAGCGAGTCCATGTCGTGGCGGGTGCGCCCGGATTCGAGCACGAAGCTCTCGAGCATGGTGTCGTCGGCATAGCCGGCCACCTCGACGCCGTGGCGGCGCAGCACGTGCAGGTCGTACTTGCCGTGCTGGCCGAGTTTCTTTACCGACGCGTCAGCGAACAGCGGCGCGAGCGCGGCCAGCACCTGCGCGCGGTCGAGCTGCTCCGGCATGCCCGGATAGTCGTGCGCGAGCGGGATATAGCAGGCGACGCCCGGCTCGATGCAGAAACTCATGCCGACCAGGTTGGCGCGCATCGCGTCGAGCGAATCGGTCTCGGTGTCGACGGCGAACTCGTCCGCTGCGCGCAGGCGTTCGATCCAGGCATCGAGCTGCGCCTGTCCGGTCACCATCTCGTACGCGCCCGGCGCGGACAGGGCCGGGTCGAGCGCGACGTCGGGTGGCGGCGCGGTGACGAACGACGCCCCGCGCGCGGGCTTGCCTGCCTGCGCGGCCGGGACGGCGGCGGCGCCACCATCGAGTTCGCGCAGCGCCTGGCTCATGGCGTAGCGGGTGAACAGTTCGCGCAGCTTGTCGGTGTCGCGCTCGCGCAGCGCCAGCGTTTCCGGGCCGCCGTCGAGCACGACGTCGGTCTTGATCGTCACCAGGTCGCGATTGAGCGGCAGGCGTTCAAGGGCGCCGCGCAGGTTGTCGCCGATCTTGCCCTTGATGCCGGGCGCGGCGGCGATCACGCCGTCGAGCGTGCCGTGCTCGCCGAGCCATTTCGCGGCCGTCTTGGGGCCGCACTTCTCCACGCCGACGACGTTGTCGACGCTGTCGCCCATCAGCGCCAGCAGGTCGACGATCTGGTCGGCGCGCACGCCGAATTTCGCCATGACCGCCTCGTCCGAATCCATGCGGCTGCCGCTCATGGTGTTGACCAGCGCCACGCTGCCGCCATTGCCAGGGCCGCGCACCAGCTGGGCGAAGTCCTTGTCGCCGGTGGAAATGGTCACTTCCATGCCCGCATCCGCGGCCTGCACGGCCAGGGTGCCGATCACGTCGTCGGCTTCGACGCCGGCCACGCGCAGCAGCGGCAGGCCCAGCGCCTGCACCACTTCCATCATCGGTTCGACCTGCGCGCGCAGGTCGTCGGGCATCGGCGCGCGCGTGGCCTTGTACTCGGGGTACATGTCGTCGCGGAAGGTCTTGCCCGGCGCATCGACGACGAAGGCGATGTGCTCCGGGTTTTCCTTGAGGTGCGCGCGCAGCATGTTGACCACGCCGAACAGCGCCCCGGTCGGCTCGCCGGCCGCGTTGGTCAGCGGCGGCAGGGCGTGGAAAGCGCGGTACAGGTAGGAAGAGCCGTCGATCAGGACCAGTCGTGTCATGGCCCCGATTCTACGCGGCCGGCGCTGGCACAATGACCGGCCGCCGCGCCGCCGCGGCCCGCTCCCGCCCGAGGCCCCCGCGATGCTGCGCTGGTTCGAATCCCGGCTCGATCCCTTCCCTCCGGACCCGCCCGCGCAGCCGCCGGCGAGCCTGTACGCGTTCTGCCGCCATTACACCCGCGGCGCGGAGCGGTGGCTGCTGCTGCTCGCGGTCAGCACCGGCCTGATCGCGCTGGCGGAGGTGTCGCTGTACGCCTACGTCGGCGCGCTGGTGGACCGCATGGGCGCGGTCGGCGCCGCGGAGTTCATGGTCGTGGAAGGCACGCGGCTGGCCTGGGTGGCGGCGCTGGTGCTGGTCGCGCTGCCGCTGCTGGTGCTGCTGAACTCGCTGGTGCAGCACCAGGCCCTGCTGGGCAACTTCCCGATGCGGATCCGCTGGAACGTGCATCGCTACCTGCTGCGCCAGTCGATGGACTACTTCCAGGACGAGTTCGCCGGGCGCATCGCCACCAAGCTGATGCAAACCTCGCTGGCGGTGCGCGAGACGGTGATCAAGCTGGTCGACATCGGCAACTACGTGCTGGTGTACTTCGGCGGCACGCTGCTGGTGGCGGCCAGCGCGGACTGGCGGCTGATGCTGCCGTTCGCCGGCTGGCTGCTGGGCTACGCGCTGCTGATGCGCTGGTTCGTGCCGCGCATGGGCCGCGTGTCGCAGGAGCAGGCCGACGCGCGCTCCACCATGACCGGCCGCATCGTCGACAGCTACACCAACATCGCCACGGTCAAGCTGTTCTCGCATTCGCGGCGCGAGCAGGCCTACGCACGCGAGGCCATGGACGGCTTCCTGGGCACCGTGTACCGGCAGATGCGGCTGGCCACCATCACCTACAGCCTGCTGTACGCGCTGAACATGGCGCTGGTGGCCGCGGTGGCGGCGCTGGGCCTGTGGCTGTGGATGCACGACGCCGTCAGCGTCGGCATGGTGGCGGTCGCGCTGGCGCTGGCGCTGCGGCTGCTGGGCCTGTCGCACTGGATCATGTGGGAGCTGTCGGCGCTGTTCGAGAACATCGGCACCGTGCATGACGGCATCAACTCGATCTCGCTGCCGCCCACGGTGGACGACGCGCCGGGCGCGCCGGCGCTGCCGCCGGTGCGCGGCGACGTCCGCTTCGAGAACGTGGCCTTCCACTACGGCAAGGGCAGCGGCGTGATCGAGCACCTGGACCTGCACGTGCGGCCGGGCGAGAAGATCGGCATGGTCGGCCGCTCGGGCGCCGGCAAGTCGACGCTTGCGAACCTGCTGCTGCGCTTCCACGACGTCGAGGCCGGGCGGATCACGGTGGACGGCATCGATATCGCCGGCGTGCAGCAGGATTCGCTGCGCGCGCAGGTCGGCGTGGTCACCCAGGACACCTCGCTGCTGCACCGCTCGGTGCGCGACAACCTCCTGTACGGACGTCCCGATGCCAGCGAGGAGGAGATGCGGGAGGCTGCCCGGCAGGCGAACGCCGACGGCTTCATCGCTGAACTCGTCGATTCCCATGGCCGGCGCGGCTACGACGCACACGTGGGTGAGCGCGGGGTGAAGCTGTCCGGCGGCCAGCGCCAGCGCATCGCCATCGCCCGCGTGCTGCTCAAGAACGCGCCGATCCTGGTGCTGGACGAGGCCACCTCGGCGCTGGATTCGGAGGTCGAGGCGGTGATCCAGGAGAACCTGTACCGGCTGATGCGCGGCAAGACGGTGATCGCCATCGCCCACCGGCTCTCGACCATCGCGGCAATGGACCGGCTGGTGGTGATGGATGCCGGGCGCATCGTCGAACAGGGCACGCACGAACAGCTGCTGGCGCGCGGCGGCCTGTACGCGCAGCTGTGGCAACGGCAGTCCGGTGGCTTCCTGGAGCTCGATGCCAAGATCGCCGACGACGCCTGACCATGCCCCCTGCACGCGCCATCGCGCATACTGCGGGCGTCTCCTCCGAGGATGCCGTCATGCGCGTTGTCACGCTCCTGCTTGCGACCGGCCTGCTCGCCGCCTGCGCCAGCCAGCCGATGGACCCGACCGCCGACCTGCCGCCGGACGCGGTGCCCACCACGCGCACCGAGGCCAACGGCGACGTCATCACCGAATACCGCGTCGCCGGCCAGCTGCGCGTGGTCCGGGTGGAACCCTCGCGCGGCCCGGTCTATTACCTCTACGACCGCAACCGCGACGGCCTGCCCGACGAGGAAGGCGACAACCCGCCGCAGACCTACTTCAAGCTGTTCGACTGGAACTAGGCGGCTCCAAACGCGCGCATGCATCGTAGGATGGGTAGAGCGAAGCGAAACCCATCGGTTGCACGGGATCCCGGCAGGACGATGGGTTTCGCTGCGCTCTACCCATCCTACGCTCTACCCATCCTACGGGCGTCACGGCTCCGGCAGCGATTGCTGCAACTCGTCGAAGCCGGCCCAAGGATCCCTGCGCAGCCGCGCCGCCCGCTGTTTTGCGGCGACGAGGTCGAACGCATCGGGCCGGCGTATGGCACCCAGGTCCTCCCAGCGCAGCGGCACCGCCACCGGTGCGCCCTTGCGCGCGCGCAGCGACCATGAGGCGACGCTGGTGGCACCGCGCGTGTTGCGCAGCCAGTCGATGAAGATCTTCCCCGGCCGCTTCGCCTTCGACATCGTTGCCACGTAGCGCTCCGGCGCATGTTCGGCCATGGCGTCCGCGAATGCATCGCAGAAGGCGCGCACCGCGTCCCATGACGGCCCGCGCGCGATCGGCACGACCACGTGCAGGCCCTTGCCGCCGGACAGGCGC
>DATCYC010000177.1:0-2790 GCA_036570525.1 Luteimonas sp. | reverse complement strand
CAAGCGCACCGTGAACGCGTTGACCAAGCGCATCGCGCTGTCGGTCGCGCTGATCCTGCTGGTGGTCCTGGCGATCTACATGGGCTGGATCACGCCGCATGGGGTCGGGCGGGCACCGTAGTAGCGGTAGCGCCTTCCCTTCAAGAGGAGGGAATTAAGTGCGCGGCCGCGCCGCGCGCGTCCTTTACAGGACGTAGACGAACAGGAACAGGCCCAGCCACACCACGTCGACGAAGTGCCAGTACCAGGCCACCGCCTCGAACGCGAAGTGGTCGTCCTTGCTGAAGTGGCCCTTGGCGCAGCGCAGCCAGATGATCGCGAGCATGATCGTGCCCAGGGTCACGTGCGCGCCGTGGAAGCCGGTGAGCATGAAGAACGTCGAGCCGTAGATGCCCGAACCCAGGGTCAGGTTGAGCTCGGTGTAGGCGTGGATGTATTCCTCGACCTGGAAGAACAGGAACGTGCAGCCCAGCAGCACGGTCAGCCCCAGGAATACCATCAGCTGCTTGCGGTGGCCGGCCTTGAGCGCGTGGTGGGCGATGGTCACGGTCACGCCCGAGGTCAGCAGGATCAGGGTGTTGAGCAGCGGAAGGCCCCAGGCCGGGATCGTCTGGAAATGCCCGCCGACCTGGCCCGGGCCGGCGCTCGGCCACGCCGAGCTGAAGCCTTCCCACAGCAGCGCGTTGGTCATCACGCCGTCGCCGGCGCCGCCCAGCCACGGCAGCGCGTACTGGCGGGCGTAGAACAGCGCGCCGAAGAACGCGCCGAAGAACATCACCTCGGAGAAGATGAACCACACCATCCCCATCCGGAACGAGCCGTCGACCTGCTTGTTGTAGTAGCCGGAGACCGATTCGAGGATCACGTCGGCGAACCACTTGAACAGGATCACGATCATCCCGGCGATGCCGACGAAGAACATCGCCTTGCCGTAGCTGTCCTCGTTGAACCAGCTTGCAAGGCCGTACATGGTGACGAACAGGGCCACCGAGGCGAACAGCGGCCAACGGCTGTGGTGCGGCACGAAGTAGGCGTTGGGGTCTCGGGCGGCTTGGGCTTGGGCCATGGTCGGTCTTCCGTTCGATCCAGCAGTGTCGGTGTCAGGGTGCCGCGCGCGCGCCGACGGACGAACCCGCCGGTGCCTCGAGCTGCGCGGTCAGCTCGTTGTTCTTGAAGAACGTGTAGGACAGGGTAATGGTATGGATGTTCTCGGGCATGTCCGGCGCGACGATGAAGCGCACCGGCATGTCGCGCGCCTCGCCGGCGGCGAGCGTCTGCGCGGTGAAGCAGAAGCATTCGGTCTTGCTGAAATACCCCGACGCGCGCGCCGGCGCGATCGAGGGCACGGCGTTGCCGACGATGGTGCGCTTGCCGTCGTTGCGGGCGTAGAACATGGTGTCGTACTGCTGCCCGGGACGGACCTTCATGCTGGCCTGTTCGGGCCGGAACGACCACGGCAGCTTCGAGTTCACGCCGCCGTCGAACTGCACCGTGATCAGCCGGTCGGACTTGCGCCCTTCCAGCGCGGCCGCGCGCTCGCCGTCGACGGCCGATTTCTCCAACCGCACGCCGAACACCTTCTCGCAGGCGATGCGGTACATCGGCACCAGCGAGAAGGTGAACGCGAACGCGGCAAGCGCCACGCCCACCATTTTCACCGCGCCGCGGCCGTTGCCCTTGCGGTCGTCGGTGTTGCGCGGTTCGTCCTGCATGCTCATGTCGCCAGCACCCCGCTGAGGATGAAGCCGATATAGACCACCACCGCGATCGCCGCCACGATCAGCGCGGTACGACGCACGCCGGCGCGGCGCGCGGCTTGTTCGTCACTGCGGTGGTCGGGGGAGGTCATGGCCAGGTTGCTCGTCACGCCGGTCAGTGGGTGATGTCGCCGTGCGCCAGGTCGCCGTCACGAATGACCGGCGGCGTGGTGAACGTGTGGTGCGGCGCGGGCGACGGCACCGTCCATTCCAGGCCCTTGGCGCCTTCCCACACCCGGTCGGTGGCCTTCGCTCCGCTGCGCTTGGAGCTCCACAGGATCGCGAACATCAGGAACGGCGTGATGAACATGCCGAATGCGCCGATCGAGCTGACCAGGTTCCAGTCGGCGAACACCACGTTGTAGTCCGGGATGCGGCGCGGCATGCCGGCCAGGCCCAGGAAGTGCTGCGGGAAGAACAGCAGGTTGACGAACAGCAGCGTCCACCAGAAGTGGAACTTGCCCCAGAACTCGTTGTACATGCGCCCGGTCCACTTCGGCCACCAGTAGTAGATCGCGGCGATGATCGCGAACAGCGCGCCGGTGACCAGCACGTAGTGGAAGTGCGCGACCACGAAGTAGGTGTCGTGGTACTGGAAGTCGGCGGGCACGATCGCCAGCATCAGGCCGGAGAAGCCGCCGATCGCGAACAGCACCACGAACGCCAGCGACCACAGCATCGGCGTCTCGAACGTCAACGAGCCGCGCCACATGGTGCTGACCCAGTTGAAGATCTTCACGCCCGTGGGCACCGAGATCAGCATGGTCGCGAACATGAAGTAGATCTCGCCGCCCAGCGGCATGCCCACGGCGAACATGTGGTGGGCCCACACGATGAAGCTGAGGAACGCGATCGAAGCCAGTGCGTAGACCATCGCCTGGTAGCCGAACAGCGGCTTGCGCGAGAACGTCGGGATGATCTCGCTGACGATGCCGAACGCCGGCAGGATCATGATGTAGACCTCGGGGTGGCCGAAGAACCAGAAGATGTGCTGGTACATCACCGGGTCGCCGCCGCCGGCCGCGTTGAAGAA
>DATCYC010000176.1:0-2070 GCA_036570525.1 Luteimonas sp. | reverse complement strand
CTGTGCCTGCGCCAGTGCCTGGGCAGCGGCCCGGTGGTGGTCTGCGACGTGGTGCTGGCCGAGCTGTGCAGTGCGCTCAAGGACGGCTCCGAGGCGCTGGCGGTGCTGGAGGAGATGAGCATCCGCTACCTGCCCACCGAGGCCAGGTCGGCGCTGCGCGCCGGCGAGATGCAGCGCAGGCACCGCCAGCGCGGCGGTGGCGACGTCCGCGCGGTGCCGGACTTCCTCACCGGCGCCCATGCGCTGATGCAGTGCAGCGGGTTGATCACGCGCGACGACCGCTTCTACCGGGATTATTTCAAGGGACTGAAGCTGATCGTGCCGGCGGTGGCGGAAGGCTGAGCAACAACAGCCCCGCGGCCTACCTCAGCGCGCTTTCGATCGCCGCCAGCATCTGCCTGCGCCCGAGCAGGAAGTCGAACAGGCTGCCGCCCATCTGCCGCCACAGCACCGCCGAGCGCAGCGCGGCGAGCAGCAGTGCGCGGATTTCGGAGACGATGTCCGCCTGCCCGAGATAGTGCGGGTTGCCCTGCACCATGACCTTCGGCCGCAGGTTGCTGACGGTGTCGGCGTACAGCTTGCCCAGCGCGGTAAGCACGTCCGGGTGGTCGCTGCCCAGGCGCTCGGCGAGCGGGGCGGTGGCGACGATGCCGTCGTGCACTTGCTGCGCCATCTGGCCGTCGCGCACGAAGCGGCGCTCGATCTGCATCACGGCCAGCGCGAGACGGGGCAGGGCCTCGTCCTTGTTCCTGTTGCCGAAATAGTCGCGCAGCAGGACCAGGCCCGGCCGCAGGTCGCCGGTGGTGCCGTAGACCGACTCCGGCGAATCGGCATCGATGCGGAACACGCTGTCGAGCGCGGTCGACAGCGCCGATGCGTCGGCCTGGCCGGTGTCGGCGATGCGCCGGACCTGCTTGAGTGCCTGCACCAGGCCGGCGAGGGCGAGGACTCGTTCGTGCATCATGCGGTGCTGCTCCGGGGGGTCGTGTCGTGGCGGTGCCGCTCCAGCGGCGCATCGGTGGCGGCGATCACCGCGCCACCGAGGCAATGGTCGCCATCGTAAAGCACCAGCGATTGCCCCGGCGTCACCGCGCGCTGCGGCTGCGCGAAGCGCGCGCACAGGCTGCCGTCGTCGCGCACCTCTATTTCGCAGGCCTGGGCGGGCTGCCGGTAGCGCGACTGCGCGGTGCAGCGGAACTTCGTTGCCGGCGGCGCCCCGGCGATCCAGTGCGCGGCTTCGGTCCAGGTGGTGTCCGACAGCAGGTAGCGGCTGTCGCTGCCCTGGTCGACGACCAGCACGTTGCGCTCGACGTTCTTGCCGACGACATACCACGGCGCCGCTTCGAACCCGCGCAGCCCGCCGATCTGCAGCCCCTCGCGCTGGCCGAGGGTGAAGTGGAACACGCCCGGATGGGTGCCGACCACGCGGCCGTCGGGTGTCTGCATTTCGCCCGGGCGCGCGGGCAGGTAACGAGACAGGAACTCGCGGAAGTCGCGCTCGCCGATGAAGCAGATACCGGTGGAATCCTTCTTCCCCGCGGTCGGCAGGCCGGCTTCGGCGGCCATGCGGCGCACGTCGGTCTTGGGCAGATCGCCAAGCGGGAACACGGTGGCCGCGAGCTGTGCCTGTCCCAGCTGGTGCAGGAAGTAGCTCTGGTCCTTGCCCTGGTCGCGCGCGCGCAGCAGGCGCCAGTTCCCGTCGTGCCGGTCGATCCGTGCGTAGTGGCCGGTGGCGATGCGCTCGGCGCCCAGGTCGCGCGCGGCGTCGAGGAAATGCTTGAACTTGATCTCGCGGTTGCACAGCACGTCCGGGTTGGGCGTGCGCCCGGCCGCGTACTCGGCCAGGAAGTGGGCGAACACGCCGTCCCAGTACTCGCCGGAGAAATCGCGGAAGTGGATCGGGATGCCGAGCCGGCCGCAGACGGCAACGGCGTCGCGGCGGTCGTCCTCGGCCCGGCAGTCGCCGCTGCCGTCGTCGGCCCAGTTCTGCATGAACAGACCCGCGATCGACTCGCCGGCATCGCGCAGCAGCAGCGCGGCCACGGAGGAATCGACGCCGCCGGACATGCC
>DATCYC010000175.1:0-8778 GCA_036570525.1 Luteimonas sp. | reverse complement strand
CCGCTGATCTTCAGCGGCGGCTCGCGGTACTGCGGCTGTTCCTGCCACTGGTTGAAGCTGTTGGGTTCGTAGTGCGGCAGGCCGCCGTAGTTGCCGTCGGCGCGGCCCTGGCCGTCGCGGTGGTTGCTGTGCACCGGGCAGCGCGCGGCGTTGACCGGGATCTGGTGGTAGTTCACGCCCAGGCGGTAGCGCTGCGCATCGGCGTAGTTGAACAGGCGCGACTGCAGCATCTTGTCCGGTGACGGCCCGATCCCCGGCACCAGGTTGCCCGGTGCGAACGCGGCCTGCTCGACGTCGGCGAAGAAGTTCTCCGGGTTCTTGTTGAGTTCGAACTCGCCGACCTCGATCAGCGGGTAGTCGCCCTTCGGCCACACCTTGGTCAGGTCGAACGGGTGGTAGGGCACCTTCTCCGCATCGGTCTCGGGCATGACCTGGATGTACAGCTTCCACTTCGGGAAGTCGCCGCGCTCGATCGCCTCGAACAGGTCGCGCTGGTGGCTCTCGCGGTCGTTGCCGACGATCTGCGCGGCCTCGGCGTCGGTGAGGTTCTTGATGCCCTGCTGGGTGCGGAAGTGGAACTTCACCCAGAAGCGCTCGCCGGCTTCGTTCCAGAAGCTGTAGGTGTGCGAGCCGAAGCCGTGCATGTTGCGGTAGCTGGCCGGGATGCCGCGGTCGCTCATGACGATGGTGACCTGGTGCAGCGCCTCGGGCAGCAGCGTCCACCAGTCCCAGTTGTTGGTGGCCGAGCGCAGGTTGGTGCGCGGGTCGCGCTTGACCGCCTTGTTGAGGTCGGGGAACTTGCGCGGGTCGCGGATGAAGAACACGGGGGTGTTGTTGCCCACCATGTCCCAGTTGCCTTCCTCGGTGTAGAACTTCAGC
Source organism: Luteimonas sp. (assembly GCA_036570525.1). Classification (GTDB taxonomy): domain Bacteria; phylum Pseudomonadota; class Gammaproteobacteria; order Xanthomonadales; family Xanthomonadaceae; genus Luteimonas. The sequence continues at coordinate 7,899 of DATCYC010000175.1, read as the reverse complement.
GCGAAGCCGCGGATGTCGCGTTCGGCGTCGGCCGCGCCGCGCTCGCCGGCCACGGTGGTGAAGCGGGCGAACATCTCGGTTTTCTTGCCGACCTTCGAGAAGATCGCCGCGCGGGTGTATTTGCTGATGTCCTTGGTAACGGTGAAGGTGCCGAAGGCGCCGGAACCCTTGGCGTGCATGCGCCGCTCCGGGATCACCTCGCGTACGAAGTTGCCGAGCTTTTCATGCAGCCACACGTCCTGCGACAGCAGCGGGCCGCGCGGGCCGGCGGTGAGGCTGTCCTGGTTGTTGGGCACCGGAGCGCCGAACTGGGTAGTGAGATGGGTGGGCTTGGGCTTGTCGGACGGCTTGCTCATGGCGCTGGCTCCTGACGTGGTGGCGAATGCCCAAGCTAGCCCGATTGCGTGGAAAGGGGAAATCGAACGAAGCGAACGGATCGATAGTCGCGGGCTATTGGGATGAGCTTGTTGCGCGGTGTTGTCTCTCGACGTCGCTCCGGTCCGAGGGGAAATCTTGTGGGAGCGGCTGAAGCCGCTCCCACGGGATCCTTCACTCCGGGATCAACGGCGCCCGCCCAGCAGGCCGCCGCCGATCTTCATCAGGTCGCCGAGGCCCAGCTGTCCATCGCCGTCCTGGTCGAGCACCGCGCCGAGCAGGCCGCCGCCGAGGCCGCCCTGCTGGCGGATGTCCTGCTGTTCCTGGCCGAGGATGCCGCTGAGGGCGTCGGGATTCGCGCCCGCCGCCTGGCCACCGTTGCCCTGGAACATGCGCTTGGCCAGGTACGCCATCACGATCGGCGCGAGGATCTTCAGCAGCTGGTTCGCCTGGCCGCCCTGCAGGCCGGTGGCCTGGGCGACGCCGGCCTGCGCGCGCTCCTGCTGGCCGCCGAAGATGTGGCCAAGGATGCCGGCGCCGTCGGTCTGGCGGTTTTGCGCGCCGCCGAGCACCGAGCCGAGCACGCTGCCGATGTCGCCGCCGGCATGGTCCTTCTGCAGCGCGCCGAACAGCGCCTGCGCGCCTTCGGGCTGGCTGGCGTTGCGGCCCAGCGCGCCCATCAGCAGCGGCAGCGCGGCGCCGATGGCGGACGAGGCCTGGGAGGAATCGATGCCCAGCTGTTGCGCGACTTGCTGGACCGGTGCGCCCTGGAGCTGCGAGGCGAGGTCGTCGGTGAGGGTGGCCATCGGGCGTGTCCTTGGGAGGTGCGGGATGGCCATCCTACGACGACGATGTTGCGCGGGCGTCAATCCCGGGCGGGCCCGTCGATACGCCGGCCCCAGTCCTCCACGTCGCCCTGCTGCAGGCGGCGCTCGATCAGCCTGCGCCACGACGGCACCAGCGGCAGCGCCAGCACCGGCGCCAGCGCTTCGCGCGAAAGCACGCGGTCGAACAGCAGGCGGTTGAGCCGCCGCAGCGGCCAGTCCGGGTGCGGGCGCGAGTCGAGCCGCAGCGGGTCGCCGGCCCGTGCCGTCCCCGGCCGCAGCACGCGGTAGTACCAGCCGGTGCGGCCGCTGGACTGCACGCGCCGCACCATGTCGGGCACGCCGAAGCGGTCGTTGAGTTTCCAGCACGGCTGCCGGCCCTGGCTGACTTCGAGCAGCGCGGTGCCCAGTTCGAAGCGGTCGCCGAGGCAGACGTTGTCTTCGTCGAGGCCGCGCGTGCTGATGTTCTCGCCGAACGCGCCCGGCACGCGCAGCAGCGGCGAATCACCGATGTCCTCGCGCCAGGCCGGGTAGTGGTCGAAGGCGTAATGGTGGACCGCCTTGTCGGGGCCGCCGTGGACGCGCGGGTCGCCCTGTTCGTCGCCGGCGAAACCGAGTTCGCCGATCGTCACGGTGCCCGCGAGGGGATGCTTGTCGATCGCGCTGCGGCTGCCCGGACGCGTGTACGGTTTCGCGGTGCCGGCCAACAGCGCGTCGACGTACACGGCGGGCAGGGTGCTCATGTCAGCGACTTGAGCCGATACAGCGCTTCGAGCGCCTGCTTGGGCGTCAGCTCGTCCGGGTCGATGCCGGCGAGCGCGTCGACGGCAGCCGAACTCGGCGCGAACAGGCCGATCTGCCGCGGCGCGTCCAGCGTGTCGGGCGACAGCGGCGGGGCGGCGTCGCGCATGTGTCGTTCCAGCTCGGCGAGCCGGCTGCGCGCCTGCGCGATCACCGCCTTCGGCAAACCGGCCAGCGCCGCGACCTGCAGGCCGAAGCTGCGGTCGGCGGGGCCGTCCTTGACCGCATGCATGAACACCAGCGACTCGCTGCCGTCCTGCGCGCGGTGCTCGACCGCATCCAGGTGCACGTTGGCGATGCCGCTGCCCGGTTCGGCGAGTGCGGTGAGTTCGAAATAGTGCGTGGCGAACAGCGTGTAGCTGCGGTTGATCGCAGCCAGGTGGCGCGCGCAGGCGTCGGCCAGGGCCAGTCCGTCGTAGGTCGACGTGCCGCGGCCGATCTCGTCCATCAGCACCAGCGAGCGTTCGGTCGCGTGGTGCAGGATGTAGCTGGTCTCGCTCATCTCGACCATGAAGGTGGACTGCCCGCGCGCGAGGTCGTCGCCGGCGCCGATGCGAGTGAGGATGCGGTCGACCGGGCCGATCTGTGCGCTTGCGGCCGGCACGAAGCTGCCGATGTGCGCGAGCAGCACGATCAGCGCGTTCTGGCGCATGAAGGTGCTCTTGCCGCCCATGTTGGGGCCGGTGATGACCAGCATGCGGCGATCGTCGTGCAGGTCGAGGTCGTTGGGCTCGAACGGCTCGTCGCGCACCGCCTCGACCACCGGGTGGCGGCCGCGTTCGATGCGCAGGCAGGCGTCGTCGACCAGTTCCGGGCACGACCAGTCCAGCGCCTGCGCGCGTTCGGCCAGGCAGGCGAGCACGTCGAGTTCGCTGAGCGCGGCGGCGCAGCGCTTGAGCGATTCGAGGTGTTCGTTGAGCGTGTCGAGCAGCTGTTCGTACAGCAGTCGCTCGCGCGCCAGCGAACGTTCGCGCGCCGACAGCACCTTGTCCTCGAAGGCCTTGAGCTCCTCGGTGATGTAGCGCTCGGCGCCGGTGAGGGTCTGGCGGCGGGTGTAGTGCGTCGGCGCCTTCGCCACGTGCGCCTTGCTGATCTCCAGGTAGTAGCCGTGGACGCGGTTGTAGCCGACCTTCAGCGTCGGGATGCCGCTGGCCTCGCGTTCACGCTGCTCGAGGTCGACGAGGAACTGGTCGGCGCTGGTCGACAGCCGGCGCAGTTCGGCGAGTTCGGCATCGTGGTCGTCGGCGAACACGCCGCCGTCGCGCGCCAGCACCGGCGGCTGCTCGACCAGCGCCTGCGCAAGCAGCGTGGCCTGCGCATCGTGCTCGCCGAGCCCGGCGACCAGCGCCTGCAGCCGTGGCGAGTCGAGCGGCGACAGCAGGTCGCGCAGCTGCGGCAGCATTCCCAGCGCGTCGCGCAGGGTACCCAGGTCGCGCGGCCGCGCCGAGCGCAGGGCGATCCGGGTGAGGATGCGCTCGACGTCGCCCAGCGCGCGGAAGGTTTCGCGCAGAGCCTGCCCCGTGCCTGACACGGGGTCCGCTTCGCGCCCGCTGTCGATCAGCGTGGAGACGGCGTGGTGGCGCTGGCCGACGACGCCGCGGTCGCGCAGTGGCCGGTGCAGCCAGCGCCGCAGCAGGCGCCCGCCCATCGGCGTGACCGTGCTGTCGAGCACGCCGAGCAGGGTGTGCTTCTGCTCGCCATCGATGCGGGTATCCAGCTCCAGGTGGCGGCGGGTGGCGGCGTTCATCGCGATCGCGCCGTCGCTCGATTCCACCGCGATCGAGGTCAGGTGCGGCAGGCGCTGCTTCTGGGTTTCCTCGACGTAGCCGAGCAGCGCGCCGGCCGCGGCGATCGCCAGCGGGCGCTCGTCGATGCCAAACGCGGACAGGTCGTGCAGGTTGAAGAACTGCAGCAGCTGCCGGCGCCCGCTGTCGGCGTCGAACAGCCACGGCGCGCGCCGCCTCGCGCCGCCCCGCGCGGCGACGAAGGGCGGCCAGCCGTCCTCGTCGGGCAGCAGCAGTTCGGCCGGGTCCAGGCGCGCGAGTTCGGCTTCCAGCGCGTCGTCGCCGGAGACTTCGTTGACCAGGAATCGGCCGCCTGCCAGGTCCGCCCAGGCCAGGCCATATCCGTTCTTTCCGCGGGCAACCGCGAGCAGCAGCGTGTCGCGGCGTTCGGACAGCAGCGCTTCGTCGGTCACCGTGCCCGGTGTGACGATCCGCACCACCTTGCGCTCGACCAGGCCCTTGCTCGCCGCCGGGTCGCCGATCTGCTCGCAGATCGCCACCGACTCGCCCAGCGCCACCAGCCGGGCGAGGTAACCCTCGGCGGCGTGGTAGGGCACGCCCGCCATCGGGATCGGCTTGCCGGCCGACGCGCCGCGCTGGGTCAGGGTGATGTCGAGCAGCTTCGCCGCCCTGCGCGCGTCGTCGTAGAACAGCTCGTAGAAATCGCCCATGCGGAAGAACAGCAGCACGTCCGGATGGTCGGCCTTGGCCGCGAAAAACTGCCTCATCAGGGGGGTGTGCTGTTCGTGGGACATCGGGTTCGGGGCAGGGGGCGGCGGCAGGCCCGCTAGTGTGCCCGAAGCCATCGCCCGACTCGAAACCGGGGTGCGTTCGGTGCGCCATCCACGCAACTTGGCAACGCGGTGCGTTCCTGTGCTATACGTTGCCGTATGTAGATTTCCGCGGCGTCCGCCGCGGGCGTGCGCGGCCTTTCCCCCACGAAGGTCGCGGACGAATCCGGTACGTGCATTGCGTCGATTCTTGTCGCCGTGCCGTGCCGGAATTGAGTGACCGCATCGCGCGGGACAGGGCACGCTCATCCAATCCAGACGGGGAAAAACAAAATGGCCAACCGCCAACCGCAACGCCAGACGCTCGCCGCCGCGGTGTTCGCGGCCTGCTTGACGATGTCCATCGCCGCGCAGGCGCAGGAGGCCGACGCGGACGCGCAGCCGGCCGCCAGCGAAGACCAGCCGACCACGCTCGCCACCATGACCGTCACCGCGCAGAAGCGCGAGGAGGCGCTGCAGGACGTCCCGATCTCGGTGACGGTGCTGGACCAGCAGCTGATCCAGGACACCGGCGTGTACGACATCAAGGACCTGCAGGTCCTGGTGCCCGGCCTCACCGTGACCAGCACCCAGAGCGAGGCGATCACCACCGCCCGCATCCGCGGCATCGGCACGGTCGGCGACAACGTGGGCCTGGAGTCCTCGGTCGGCATCGTGATCGACGGCGTCTACCGGCCGCGCAACAGCGTCGGCTTCGGCGACCTCGGCCAGATCGAGCGCATCGAGGTGCTGAAGGGGCCGCAGGGCACCGTGTTCGGCAAGAACACCTCCGCCGGCGTGATCAACGTCGTGACCCGGCTCCCGAGCTACACCCAGAGCGCGGAAGGCGAGATCACGGTCGGCAACTACGGCGCGTTCGGCGTGTCGGGCAGCTACAACGACGCCCTGGGCGACGCGGCCGCGTTCAGCGTCTACGCCGCCAAGCGCAAGCGCGACGGCTGGATGGACGTGCGCACCGGCAACGGCCCGCGCACCAACGACGAGGACTACGATCAGAACTACCACACCTTCCGCGGCAAGCTGCTGCTCGAGCCCACCGATACGCTCGACATCCTGCTGTCGGGCGACTTCACCAGCCGCGAGGAGAACTGCTGCACCGCCGTCCAGACCACGGTGGGCGCGACAGCCGGCATCCTCAACGCGCTGGTGGGCGGAAAGGCCGTCGGCGCGCCCGGCGACGATCCCTTCGACCGCGTCGCGTACAGCAACCGCCCGACCATGCAGGACATGAAGGACAAGGGCATTTCGGCGGAGATCAACTGGGAGTCGCCGTGGATGGGCGGCGCCACGCTGACCTCGATCACCGCATCGCGCGACTGGCAGGCGATCAACGGCCTGGACTACGACTTCTCCACCGCCGACATCCTGTACCGCAACCCGGACGAGGACGAATCGTTCACCGGCTTCAAGACGCTGAGCCAGGAATTCCGGCTCACCGGTGCGACGGACCGGGTCGACTGGATGGTCGGGTTCTTCTACTCCGACGAGGACCTGGACCGCACCGAAACCTACCGCATCGGCCCGCACTACGAGCCGTACCTGTCGATCGCGCTGCTGTCGCTGGTCAACCCGGCGCTGGGCCAGCTGCCCAACGCGCCGACTTTCCTGGCCGACGCCACCGGGCGCACGCCGGGCACGGTGTTCGCCGGGCTGGGCGCGCTCGACCGCTACGAGCAGAACGCCAAGAGCACCGCGCTGTTCACCAACAACACCTGGCACGCGACCGATGCGCTCGACCTGACGCTGGGCCTGCGCTACACCCGCGACAAGAAGGAGCTCGACGCCCATTACAGCAACCCCAACGGCAGCCCCGGCTGCGCAGCCATGCTCGACCCGGTCAACGGCCAGGCGCGGATCGCCGCGGCGCTGATGGCGCGCGGCGTGCCGGCGGCGGCATTGCCGCAGGTGATCCCGCAGGTCATCGGCTACGGCTGCCTGCCCTGGGCCAACCCGATGCACGTGGCGCGTCGCGACGCCGCCGGCAACTTCATCGGCGGTGAAACCAGCCAGTCCCGCGAGGAAAAGGAATGGTCGGGCACGCTGAAGGCGGCGTACCGCTGGAACGACAGCGTCATGACCTACCTGTCGGCCGCGCGCGGCTACAAGGGTGGCGGCTTCAACCTCGACCGCGTGCAGTCCAGCAACGGCCTGAGCAGCGGCGGCACGGGCATCCTGCCGGTCAACGACACCTCGTTCGGGGGTGAGTTCGTCGACAGCTACGAGCTGGGCGCCAAGACCACCTGGGCCGACGGCTCGCTGCTGCTCAACGCGACGCTGTTCCACCAGAAGTACGAGGATTTCCAGCTCAACAGCTTCCTCGGCACCAGTTTCGTGGTGCGTTCCATCCCCGAAGTCATCTCCCAGGGCCTGGATGCGGAAATCCTCTGGCAGCCGCGCGGCGTGCCGGGGCTGATGCTGCAGGGCGGGCTGATGTACGCCGACACCACCTTCGGGGACCACATCCCGGGAGGGGATTTCGTCGAACCCACCGGTGCGCTGTACAAGCTCCCCGGCGCGACGATGCCGTTCGCGCCGGACTGGTCCGGATCGGCCTCGGTGACGTACGAGTGGGACCTGTCGAACAGCCTGCAGGGGCGCTTCAACATCGGCGCCAAGTACATGTCGGACTACAACACCGGCTCGGACCTCGACGTGGAGAAGCACCAGGACGCGTACACCGTGGTCAACGCCCGCGTGGGCATCGGCGCGAGCGACAACCGCTGGTCGCTCGAACTATGGGGCACCAACATCACCGACACCGAGTACGTGCAGGTGGGGTTCGACGGGCCGCTGCAGAACGTCTCGCCGCTGCCGGGTAATCCGTTCAATACCTTCAACGCGTTCCCGGGCGCGCCGAGGATGTACGGCGTCACGCTGCGCGTCAGGTACTGAGCCGCGCGTTCCCCGCGGCCCGCAATGCGGGCCGCGGTCACGCCCACGGGGCGGCCGGATGGGGTACAACGTGCGTTTTCGCCGGAGCGCGTGCATGTCTGACCCCATTCCGACCGACGCCGAGCTGCGCAGCATCGTCGACGCCGTCGGCACCCGGCTGCGCGAGTCGCGCGACCTGCTGGTCACCGCCGAGAGCTGCACCGGCGGCTGGATCGCCAAGACCGCCACCGACATCGCCGGCTCGTCGGACTGGTTCGACTGCGGCATGGTCGCCTACAGCTACGAGGCCAAGCAGGCGCTGCTGGGCGTGCGTGCCGAGACCCTGGAGATCCACGGCGCGGTCAGCCGCGAGACCGTGGTGGAAATGGTGTCCGGCGCGCTGGTCAACTCCGGCGCCACCGTCGCGGTCGCGGTAACCGGCATCGCCGGCCC
>DATCYC010000174.1:0-1804 GCA_036570525.1 Luteimonas sp. | reverse complement strand
GCAAAAGTTACAATTGAAACGATTTCCAGAATTCGATCCGGAGTCCCGATGAAACTTGGTTCCCTGAAGGAAGGCGGCCGCGACGGCACGCTCGTCGTCGTCTCGCGCGACCTGTCGCAGGCGGTGCGCGCCACCGGCATCGCGTCGACCCTGCAGCAGGCGCTGGAGGACTGGTCGAACATCGCGCCGCGGCTGGTGGCGCTGTCCGACGCGCTCAACGACGGCACCGCCGATGGCGCCTTCGACCTCGACGTCGCCGCGCTGGCCGCGCCGCTGCCGCGCGCCTACGAATTCGTCGACGGCAGCGCCTACCTGCCGCACGTCGAGCGCGTGCGCCGCGCGCGTGGTGCGCAGGTGCCGGAGAGCTTCTACACCGATCCGCTGATGTACCAGGCCACCAGCGCCGGCTTCAACGGCCCGCGCGACAGCGTCAAGGTGGTCGACGAGGGTTACGGAATCGACCTGGAAGCCGAGATCGTGGTGGTCACCGACGACGTGCCGATGGCGGTCACGCCGGACCAGGCCGCCGGGCACATCCAGCTGGTCGGGCTGGTCAATGACGTCAGCTTGCGCAACCTGATCCCGGGCGAACTGGCCAAGGGCTTCGGCTTCCTGCAGTCCAAGCCGCGCTCGGCGCTGTCGCCGGTGTTCGTCACGCCCGACGAGCTGGGCGACGCATGGCGCGGCAACAAGCTGCACCTGCCGATGCTCACCCACGTCAACGGCGAGTGGTTCGGCGCGCCGGAGGCGGGCGTGGACATGCAGTTCGATTTCTCGCAGCTGGTCGCGCACGTGGCCAGGACGCGGCCGCTGGTCGCCGGCACGATCGTCGGCTCGGGCACCATCGCCAACGAGGACACCAGCCTGGGCGCGTCGTGCTTCGCCGAGAAGCGCACCGTCGAGACCCTGGAGCAGGGCAAGCCGGTGACGCCCTTCATGTCGTTCGGCGATACCGTGCGCATCGAGATGCTCGACGGGCAGGGGAACTCGATCTTCGGCGCCATCGAGCAGCGCATCGAACGCCAGCCGGTGCCGGAGGCGTGACGCCGGATCGGGCGGCCGAGTGGTCGCCTGCCGCGACGGGCGGTATCCCGGCGGCGCGGCGTGCACGTTAAGGTGATCGTTTCCGCGCGCAGGCGCGGTCGCATGGGGGGAGCGGGGCGATGACGGCGGACCGGCTGTGCCTGCATTCGTACTGGCGTTCGAGCGCCGCCTATCGCGTGCGCATCGGCCTCAACCTCAAGGGCCTGCCGTACGACATCGCGCCGGTGCACCTGGTGCGCGACGGTGGCGAACAGCACCGGCCCGAGTACGCGCAGATCAACCCGCAGCAGCTGGTGCCGGTGCTGCAGCACGGCCAGCGGCTGCTGCGCCAGTCGCTGGCGATCCTCGAATACCTCGACGAAATGTGGCCGCAGCCGCCACTGCTGCCGGCCGTCGCGCGCGACCGCGCGCGGGTGCGCGCACTGGCGCAGCTGATCGCCTGCGACGTGCACCCGCTCAACAACCTGCGCGTAATGCAGTACCTGGAGCGCGACTGGGGCGTGCCCCAGCCCGAGCGCGAGGTCTGGTCGCGGCACTGGATGGCCGAAGGCTTCGCCGCGTTCGAGGCGCTGCTGCAGCACCACCCGTCCACCGGTGAATTCTGCGACGGCGTCGCGCCGGGTATCGCCGACTGCTGCCTGATCCCGCAGGTGTACAACGCGCGCCGGTTCGGCGTCGACCTCACGCCGTACCCGACCATCGTGGCCATCGAAAAGGCCTGCCTGGCGCTGCCCGCGTTCGACGCCGCGCGCCCGGAGCG
>DATCYC010000173.1:0-9363 GCA_036570525.1 Luteimonas sp. | reverse complement strand
GGCGCCCCGGTCGACGGGCTGGCCGGTCGCCTGGCCGACACGGTCGCCGGGCGCGGCGATCGCCATCCCGACGTGGACACCGCGCTGTCGGCGGCGCTCGCGCAGGCGCGTACGGGCGATCGCATCCTCGCGTTCGGCTCGTTCCATACCGCCACCGCCGCGCTGCAGTGGCTGGCAGCCCGGGATTCATGAGCAGCCGCGCGGCCTGCGTATAATTTGCCGGCCTGCCGTCTCGCGGCTGCGATGGAAACCGGACCGTGGAATCACAACTGAAGCAGCGCCTGATCGGTGCCGCCGTGCTGGTTGCGCTCGCGGTGATCTTCCTGCCGATGCTGGTCAAGGGGCCGGCGCCCGACAGCGGCGTCTCGGACGTATCGCTGAAAGTGCCCGATGCCCCGCAGGGCGAATACGAAACCCGCGACCTGCCGCTGGTGGTGCCCGAACAGGCCCCCGAGGGCGGCGTGGTCGGCCTGCAGGCGCCGGATGCCGACGGCGATGCGTTGCCGACGGTCGACACCACCACCGCGCCTTCCGGTCGCGATGCGCCGAAGGCGGGCGATTCCGACGCGCAGGCCACGATGCTGCCGCCCACCGCCGCCGGCGGCGATTACGCGGTGCAGTTCGCCGCCTACGACAGCAGCGTGAGCGCCGATACCGTCGTCGCGCGCCTGCGCGACGCGCAGCTGCCCGCGTATCGCGAGGCGAGCCGGGTCGGCGACAAGCAGGCCTGGCGGGTGCGGATCGGCCCCTACGCGACCCGCGCCGACGCGGAAATCGCGCGCGTGGAAGCCGCGCGCGTCGGCAAGTACGACGGGGCACGCGTGATCGCGCTGGACGCGGCCGAACCCGACGCCGCGCCGGTCGCGGCGAAGCCCTCGCCCGAACCGGAGCCACCGGCGCCGACCAAACCCGTCGCCAGCAAGCCCGTCGAGGCGCCGAAACCGGCCGCCGAGCCGCCCAAGCCCGCCGCGACCGCCGGCGTCGGCTTTGCCGTCCAGATCGGCGCCTTCAGCAATACCGCCCAGGCCATCGCCAAACGCGATGAGCTGCGCGCTGCCGGTTTCAGCGCCTTCACCGAAACCGTCCAGACCGACAAGGGCACCCTGACCCGGGTGCTGGCCGGGCCGGTAGTCAGCCGGCCCGAGGCCGAGCAGCTCAACGATCGCCTCCGCGCCAGGCTCGGCATCAGCAACGGACTGGTGCGCTCGCATCCCTGACCCCACATTCCCGGTGCGGCCCGCCGCGCCTGACTCCCTCCAGCAAACGGCAGAACCTCCATGTGCGGCATCGTCGGCATCGTCGGAACCACTGAAGTCGCGGCAGCGCTGTACGACGGACTGACCGTGCTGCAGCACCGCGGCCAGGACGCGGCGGGCATCGCCACCGCCAACGGCACCCAGCTGCGCGTGCACAAGGGCAACGGACTGGTGCGCGACGTGTTTGACAACCGCGCGATGGCGCTGCTGGAAGGCCGCGTGGGCATCGGTCACTGCCGCTACCCGACTGCCGGCAGCGAGGGCCTGGACGAGGCCCAGCCGTTCTACGTCAACTCGCCCTACGGCATCGCGCTGGCGCACAACGGCAACCTGATCAACACCGATGCGCTGCGCCGCGAGGTGTTCGAGCAGGATCGGCGCAACATCAACACCGAGTCGGATTCGGAAGTGTTGCTCAACGTGTTCGCGCACGAGCTCGACCGGCAGCAGGTGCTGGGCCCGGAGGCCGCGTTCCGCGCGATCGAGGGCGTCAACCGCCGCACGCGTGGCGGCTACGCCGTGGTCGCGACCGTGCTTGGCCTGGGCCTGGTGGCGTTCCGCGACCCGCACGGCATCCGCCCGCTGGTGCTGGGCAGGCGCGAAGTCGAAGGCGGCACCGAGTACGCGGTGGCGTCGGAATCGGTCGCGCTCGACATCCTCGGCTTCGAGCGCATGCGCGACGTGGCGCCGGGCGAGGGCGTGGTCATCACCGCGCGCGGCGAACTGCACGTGCACCAGTGCACCGAGCCGGCGGGCAGCGCGCCGTGCATCTTCGAATACGTGTACTTCGCGCGCCCGGACTCGATGATCGAGAACATCTCCGTGCACAAGGCACGCATGCGCATGGGCGTGACCCTGGGCGAGAAGATCCTGCGCGAGCGCCCGGACCACGACATCGACGTGGTGATCCCGATCCCGGACACCTCGCGCGATTCGGCGATGGAGCTGGCCAACGTGCTCGGCGTGAAGTACCGCGAGGGCTTCGTCAAGAACCGCTACGTCGGCCGCACCTTCATCATGCCGGGGCAGGGCGAGCGCGCGAAGTCGGTCAAGCGCAAGCTCAACGCGATCCCGCTGGAGTTCCGCAACCGCGTGGTGCTGCTGGTCGACGACTCGATCGTGCGCGGCACCACCTCCACCCAGATCGTGCAGATGGCGCGCGACGCCGGCGCGCGCAAGGTCTACCTGGCCTCGGCCGCGCCGCCGGTGCGTTACCCGAACATCTACGGCATCGACATGCCGTCGGCGGAGGAACTGGTCGCCAACGGCCGCAGCGAGACGGAGATCGAACAGATCATCGGCTGCGACTGGCTGCTGTACCAGGACCTGCCCGACCTGGAAGCCGCCGTGGCCGGACCGAAGTTCCCCGGCATGCGCTTCGACAGCTCGTGCTTCAGCGGCGAGTACGTGACCGGCATCGAGCCGGGCTACTTCGAACGCATCCAGCAGCTGCGCTCGGACGAGGCGAAGAGGAAGCGGCGTTTGCTGGCGTCGTGAGTCCCACGATCGCGGCCGGAGCCGCTCCCACAAGGGTCATGAAGTGACCGCATCGCTGTCCGCCGCCGCGCGCGCCTGCCTCGACGCCGCATCGCCCGACGACAAGGTCGCCGCCACCTTCGCCGCCGCCGAAGCCTTCGCCCGCGGCGAGCTGGCGATCGACGACGACGCCCCGCCACCCGAGCCCATCCGCATGCCCGGCCGTCCGCCGCGTCCGCGCCTGGTGCATCCGCGCGACTTGCCGCGACGCGGCTTCGGCACGCCCGAAGGCCGCGCCGCCTTCATCCATTCGATCGCGCACATCGAGTTCAACGCCATCGACCTGGGCTGGGATGCGGTCTATCGCTTCCGCGGCATGCCGGCCGACTTCTATGCGGACTGGGTGTCGGTCGCCAGCGACGAGGCGCGCCATTTCACGATGCTGCGCGAGCGCCTGCGCGAGTCCGGGCACGATTACGGCGACTTCGATGCCCACAACGGCCTGTGGGAAATGGCCGAGAAGACCGCGCATGACGGACTGGCCCGCATGGCGCTGGTGCCGCGCGTGCTGGAAGCGCGCGGCCTCGACGTCACTCCCGGCATGGTCGTGAAGCTGCGCGGGCTGGGCGACGAGGCCACGGCCGCGATCCTCGAGGTGATCCTGCGCGAGGAAGTGGCCCACGTTGCAGCCGGTTCGCGCTGGTTCCGCTGGTACTGCGAGCGAGCGGGCGTGGCGCCCGGGCCGAAGTTCCGCGAGCTGCTGGCCGAGTACGCCCGCGCCGTGCTGCACGGACCATTCAACTTCGAGGCGCGCGCCGCCGCGGGTTTCGGCGAGGACGAGCTGGCCGCGCTGCGGCAGCTGTCCGGCTGAAAGCTGAACCGCGATCCGGTCGATGCGGGCTCATCACCCGGGCTTGCAGGCCGGGCCGCTAGCTTGCGCACGGTACCCCCGAGGGAATGTCCGCATGACCAGCTGCCGCCGCTTTCCGCTGTTCCTCCTGCTGGCCTGCACGGCCGCCTGCACCGCGCCAGACCGCGGCAGCGAGCCGGCGCCGGACGCCGCCGCTCCGGTGGACGTCGCGACACCTGCCACGACCGATGACGACGTGCTCGCCGGCGACAGCTTCCGCGCGCGCGGCAACGAGCCGTTCTGGGCCATCGACACCGAGGGCGACATCCTGCACTTCGTCACTCCCGAGATGCCGGAAGGACGCACCCTGAAGGGCGAACGCATCGCGCACGTGAAGGGCGTGGCCTTCTCCGGCGAGGACGACGGCAGGCCGTTCAACCTCGACATCACCCGCACCGCCTGCACCGACTCGATGTCCGGCGAAGCCTTCGAGTTCACCGCGACCTGGGACTACGCCGGCCAGCGCATGCACGGCTGCGCCCGCTCAAGTCACTGATCGCCACCAGTGCCCAGACGCTCCTGCAGGGGGTGTCAGCGTGGCAGCGCGGCCAGCGACGACAGCTCGAACCCCTGCGGCGACGCCTGCAGCACCGAACCCTGCTCGTACCAATCTCCCAGCACGATCCGCCGCCGCGGGCGGCCGTCGATTTCGAGTTGATGCACCGCCGGCCGATGGGTATGCCCGTGGATGATCGTGTCCACGCCGTGTTCGGCGAACGCGGCATCCACCGCTGCCGGCGACACGTCCGTGATCGCCTCCATCGTCCCGGCCTCGCGCAACTCGCCCTGCCGAGCCTGGCTCGCGGCACGCGCCTGCTGCGCGAACGCCAGGCGCGCGGCCAGCGGCTGCGACAGGAACTGCGCCTGCCACGCCGGGTCGCGCGTCTGCGCACGGAACCGCTGGTAGGCCACGTCATCCGTGCACAGCGTGTCGCCGTGCATCAGCAGTACCGGCTTGCCGTTGAGTTCGATGCGCGTCGGATCTTCGAGCAGCCTCATGCCCGCGCGCTGCGCGTACGCCTCGCCGAGCAGGAAATCACGATTGCCATGCATGAGGGCCACCGGCACGCCGCTGTCGGACAGGGCCTTCAGCCTCTCGGCCACGAAGGCGCCGGTTTCCGAGGGATCGTCGTCGCCGACCCAGGCTTCGAACAGGTCGCCGAGGATGTACAGTGCCTCTGCGCCGCGCGCCTGGCCGTCGAGGAAGTCGCCGAACAGCCGGGTGATCTCCGGCCGCGAGGGGTCGAGGTGCAGGTCGGAAATGAAGAGGGTCGTCATCGCCCCATTGTAGGTCGGGGGCGTAGCCCCGGCGTACGGTAAAATTGCGCGATTCCACGATTTTCACCCGGGCCTGCCATGACCTGCCGCACCCGCTTCGCCCCCAGTCCCACCGGCTACCTGCACATCGGCGGCGCGCGCACCGCGCTGTACTGCTGGCTGGAGGCGCGTCGCCGCGGCGGGCAGTTCATCCTGCGCATCGAGGACACCGACCGCGAGCGCAGCACGCAGGAAGCCATCGACGCGATCCTGGAAGCGATGGAGTGGCTCGGTCTCGACTACGACGAAGGTCCGGTCTACCAGACGCAGCGCGTGGATCGCTACCGCGAAGTCGCCGAACAGATGGTCGCGGCCGGCAGCGCGTACTACGCCTACGAGTCGAAGGAAGAACTCGACGCGATGCGCGAGGCGGCGATGGCGAAGGGCGAGAAGCCGCGCTACAACGGCGCTTTCCGCGAGCAGGACGCGCCGCATCGCGACGATCCCAACCGCGTAATCCGCCTGAAGAACCCGCTCGGCGGCGTCGTCGCCTGGGACGACAAGGTCAAGGGCCGGATCGAGATCGCCAACAGCGAGCTCGACGACCTGGTGATCTTCCGTCCCGACGGCTATCCGACCTACAACTTCGCCGTGGTCGTCGACGACCTCGACATGAAGATCACCGACGTGGTGCGCGGCGACGACCATGTCAACAACACGCCGCGCCAGATCAACATCTATCGTGCGCTCGGCGCCGACGTACCCGCGTTCGCGCACCTGCCGATGATCCTCGACGAGCAGGGCGCCAAGCTGTCCAAGCGCACCGGCGCCGCCGACGTGATGCAGTACCGCGACGCCGGCTACCTGCCGCACGCGCTGCTCAACTACCTGGTGCGGCTGGGCTGGTCGCACGGCGACCAGGAGATCTTCTCGATCGACGAAATGCAGTCGCTGTTCGACCTCAAGGACGTCAACGCCAAGGCCTCGCGGCTCGATTCGGCCAAGCTCGGCTGGCTCAACCAGCAGTACCTGAAGAACGACGACCCGGCGGATGTCGCGAAACACCTGGAATGGCACCTGCAGCAGGCCGGCTGCGACCTCGCCGCCGGCCCCGCGCCGGCGGACGTGGTGGTCGCGCTGCGCGACCGCGTGCAGACGCTCAAGGACATGGCCGAGCGCGCCGTGGTCTGGTACCAGCCGCTTGCGCAGTACGACGACAAGGCCGTCGCCAAGCACCTGAAGCCCGAGTCGCGCGCGCCGCTTTCCGACATGCGCACGCGCCTGGCCGCGCTGGCGGCATGGAAGGTGGAGGACATCGACGCCGCATTCCACGCGACGGTGGAAACGCTGCAACTGGGCATGGGCAAGGTCGCCCAGCCGTTGCGCGTCGCGATCACCGGCACCCAGGTCAGCCCGGACATCGCGCACACGATTTACCTTGCCGGCCGCGAGGAGGCATTGAAGCGGGTCGACGCGGCGATCGCGAAGATTCCCGCAGATTAGCCCCTCTCCTGCGAAGCGGGAGAGGGGTTGGGGTGATGGCGTGTCAGCGCACCGCGTAGCAGGAAGCGAAAACGGCAGGCCAGAAAGCCGCACCCTCACCCGGCGCTTCGCGCCTCCCTCTCCCGCAGGCGGGAGAGGGGCAGGTCGGCAGGCTTGAGTCCCGCCGCCAACGCCACCATCATCAAGGCATGCCCCGGCACGCCTGCACCGATCCCAAGCACCACGTCCACGATGCCGAAGGTTTCGTGGAAGCGGTCGAGCGCGCGTGCCACGAGCGTGGCCTGCGCCTGACGCCGGTCCGCGCGCGCGTGCTCGGGCTGGTCGCCGACGCCGGCCAGCCGATCAAGGCCTACGACCTGCTTGAACTGATCCGCGCCGGCAACGACGCCGGCGGCGAGGGCGCAGGTGCCGCCGCGCCGCCGACCGTCTACCGCGCGCTCGATTTCCTGCTCGCCAACGGCTTCATCCACAAGCTTGAATCGGTCAATGCCTTCGTCGCCTGCCACCACCCGAGCACGGCGCAGCACTCGGTGCCGTTCCTGATCTGCGATCGCTGCCACAGTGCGACCGAACTCGAGGACCTCGACGTGGTCGCGCAGCTTGAAGCGCGCGCGAAGGCGCTGGGCTTCCAGCCGCAGGCGCAGACGCTGGAAGTGCACGGCATCTGCGCGCGCTGCGCGGCCTGAGACCCGTAGGAGCGCCCCATGGGCGCGATGGCTTTACCGGTAACGCCTTCGCGCCCATGGGGCGCTCCTATGGCGGTCCATCCACTGCCGGCTCAGAAGAACACACGCGCGCCGAACGACACGCCGCGTCCGGGCAGCGGCGCCACGTCCTTCAGGAACGACGTATGCACCCGCGCTTCCTCGTCGAGCAGGTTGCTGCCGTCGAGGAAGATTTCCCAGGCGTTGCCGCGTGCGGTGTCGGCGTGCCACGCCAGGTGCGCGTCGACCAGCGTGTATCCGGGCGTGGCGTGCTCGAACTCCGCCACCCGGTCCTGCTCGGCGTAGCGCACCGCGCCCAGCGAGGCGCGCAGCGGGCCGCGCTCCCAGCGCAGTTCGCCGCCCACGCGCCACGGTGCGATCCGCGGCAGGTTGCCGCCGCGCGCCAGTTCGACGCTGTAGTCGTGGCCATGGTCGCCGTGGGGCACCGACAGGTCGAGTTGGCGCGTGCCGCTGCCGCTGAGTTCGGCGCGGACCACGTCGCCGAACAGGCGCAGGTTCCACAGGCCGCTGCCGTTGTCGGCAAAGTTCCAGTCCATGCTCGCCTCGCCGCCGCTGAAGCGCGCATCGTCCTGGGTCCACGCGCGCAGCGGCCCGTCGTGCTCGGCGATGCCGGTGTCGGCCAGGTAGATGAAGTCGGCATAGCGCACGTGGTACAGCGACGCGGCCAGGGTCAGCGGGCCGTTGTGCCAGTGCAGGCCGATCTCCGCGCGGTTCGCGGTTTCCGGATCGAGGCCGGCGTCGCCGAGTTCGACGCTGCCGGTGGCCACGTGCAGGCCGCTGGAATACAGCTCCTCGGCGGTTGGCGAGCGCTGCGCGCGATCGATCCCGAACGAGAGGTGGAACGCATCGTCGATGTCCCAGCGCAGCGCCGCCGACAGGCTGGTGGTGCCGAAGTCGCGGTCGGGCCGCGCTGCCGGGCCGGCGTTGTCGATGTCGATCTCGTTGCGGTCGTGGCGCGCGCCGAGTTCCAGGCGCAGCGTGTCGAACTGCCTGTGCCCGATCCAGAACAGGCCGGTATCGCGCGTCTGCGAAGCGGGGACGAAGGCCTCGTCGCCGATCGCCTCGAAGTCGCGCTGCGCCCACTGCAGGCCGAACGCGCCGTCCCAGCCGGCCCACGGCCTGTGCACGAGTTCCACGCGGCCTTCGGTGCTTTCGTTCCCGAACACCGTACCCACCTCGTCGCCCTCGAACTCGGTGTGGGTGTAGTCGGTGTGCGCGAGCTTGACCCGCAGCGATGCGAACGGACCCAGGTCGTCCAGGCCGCCGCGCAGTTCGCCGCGGCGCTGGTCCATCACGATGTGCACGCCGCCTTCTTCCGCATGCGCGTCTTCGTCGTGGTCGTGATCGTCGCCTTCGTCGTGCGCGTGCTCGTGGCCCGGCACCCCATAGCGACTGTTGAACAGGCTGTAGCCGATGCCAACGAAGCCGCGATCGCCGACCCAGCTCACGCCCAGCGCGCCGGAGTCGGTCCGCAATGCGCTATTGGCGAGCGTGCCGCGCGTGGCCGGGTCCGGCACTTCGCCTTCCTCGGCCATGTGCTCGGCGCTTTCGGCGTAACCGGGGATGTCGTAGTCGCCGGTTTCGCGATGCAGGGCGTCGAAGTGGAACACCAGGTTGCCCGAGGCCGACGTGCCGTCCAGGCGCGCCATGCCGGTCTTCTCGTCGTTGACGCTGCCGGCGCGCAGCTCGGCGCGTCCCTGCAGTGGTTCGTCGGTCACTGCCTGCGGAACGCGGCCGTCGACGACGTTGACCGCGCCGCCGATGGCGCCGCTGCCGTAGAGCAGGGTGGCCGGACCCTTGAGCACCTCGATCTGGTCGGCGAGGAAGGGCTCGATGGTGACCGCGTGGTCGACGCTGACGGTCGACACGTCGCCCGAGCCCAGGCCGTCGCTGAGCACCTGCACGCGCGCGCCGTCGAAGCCGCGGATGATCGGCCGACCGACGCCGGGGCCGAAGTAGGACGACTGCACGCCGGGCAGCTTGTTGACGGTGTTGCCCAGCGAGTTCGACTTGGCCTCGTCCAGGCGAGCGCCGGCCAGCACCTCGACCGGGCGGATCAGGTTCTCGACCGTATCGGGCAGCGGGCTGGCGGTGACGATGACGCTGTCCAGGTCCTTGACGTGGCGGTCGTCCTGCACGGCTTCGACCGCTGGCGCCGGGGCGGCGCCGGACGTGGTGGTGGCACCCGACGGGTCCGCCGCGCCGTCGCTGGGCGCCGGTGCTGCGAGGGCAGCAG
>DATCYC010000172.1:0-6726 GCA_036570525.1 Luteimonas sp. | reverse complement strand
CAAGCTGCAGGCGCTGGAAGTGCGGCAGTCGCCGCTCGACCGCCGGCTGGGCATGGCCACGCTGTGGCTGGACACTGCCGGCGCGTCGTCGCCGCTGCGGCTGCGCCACCTGCCGCTGGGCGAGGCGCGGGCCCTGCATGCACGGCTTGGCAACGAGGTCGCGCGGCTGCCGCTGCGCTGGTGAGGGGATGGAGGCCGGATAGAACGTCGTGAGAATCGCCCACGTCATCCTGTCCCGCGGTTTCGCCGGTTCCGAGCGTTCGACCGCCGAGTCCTGCAACGCCCAGGCCGCCACCGGCCATGCGGTGCTGCTGATCGTGCGCCGCAGCCACCGCGACGGCAACGGCGCCAGCGTCCTGGACCACCTCGACCCGCGGGTGAAGGTGGAAACGGTGCCGAATCGCCTGTTCACCGGGCGCGCGATCGCGAAAGCGCTGGCCGCGTTCGCGCCCGACGTGGTTCATTGCCACCTGCGTCGCGCCACCCGGATCGTGGCACGCACCCAGCCACCGGCCGCGCTGGTCGCCACCTTGCACATCGACTTCAACAGCCCGGTCTACGGCGCAATGGACGGACTGATCTGCAATGCGCGCTGGCAGCTGGAAAGAATTCCTGCCGGCTACAACGGGCTGGTGTTCAAGGCGAACAATTCACTGCAACCGCATCGCCGGCTGGATGCAGGCGAGATCGCCGGGCTGCGCCGGGAGTTCGATTGCGTTCCACCGGCGTTCCTGATCGGCGGCGCTGGCCGGCTGACCCGCAAGAAGGGCTGGGACGTGCTGATCACGGCGTTTCGCGGCGCCGAACTGCCGTCCGATGCGCGGCTGTGGCTGTTCGGTAGCGGCAGCGCGGAGAAGGAACTGCACAGGCTGGCCCGGGGCGACTCGCGCATCCGCTTCGGCGGCTGGCGGAAAGACCTGAAGGATGTGTACCAGTCGCTCGACCTGTTCGTGTGTCCTTCCCGCTTCGAACCGCTGCCGCGAGTGATGCTGGAAGCCTACGACGCCGGCGTGCCGGTGATCAGTTCGGATGCGGGCGGCTGCCCGGAACTGGTCGAGGAGTACGGCGGGGACCTGTTCCCGCGCGAAGACGTACCGGCGCTGACCGCACTGCTGGAACGGCACGCCCGCGAACGCGCGCCGCGCCGGCAAGTCGATCTGTCCGCACACCATGTGGACAGCGCCGTCGCGGCAATGCTGGACTTCTACCTGCGCGTGATCGACCACAAGCGGACGGCGGCGCACGACGCGCGCTGACCGGAATCCCCGCCTGGCAGAAGATGCCGCGCGACGGTCGCCGCGACGGCAACGCCGGCTACCAGCTGGCCGGGCCCCAGTATCCGATCCGCCTGCGGATCTTCAGTTTGCGCCACAGGTTCATCGGCTTGCGCCGACGGTTGCGACCGCCCTGGGCGATGAACGCATCGATCGCCTCCAGTACGCGCTCGCTGGAGCGGCCATCACGGTAGGGATGCAGCTGGTCGGCGAACGCTTTCACCGCCGCCATCAATTCCGGCGGTCGCGACAGCGCGCGCCGGACCGCCGGCTCGAACTGTGCGGGATCATCGATGTCGATCAACTGCGGCCCCGGACGCCGGTTCTTGAACGTGACCACCGGCTTGTAGGTCAGCAGGAACTCGTTGAGCGCCGAAGAGGTGTCCGAGCACATCAGGTCGACCTGCGGGAACAGCTCCAGGATGTTGTCGTTCTCGGCGAAGCGCAGGTATTCGTTCTGCAGCGCCTTGTATCGGGCGACGATCTTCGGATCCATCTTCGGATGGAAGGAGACGATCCAGCGCCACTCGCCGCTGCGCGACAGCCGCGCGATCTCGTCGTAGAGCACTTCGGCCGCGCTCCATGATGGCGAGAAGGTCGAGTGGTAGAGGATCACCGGCGGCTGGCGCACCGGCGCAGGCGTGTCGCCCAGCTGGCCCATGAACGGGTCGATCTTCGGGAAGCCGGTCTCGGCGACCGTGAAATGCCCCAGCTTGCGCGACAGTTCGCCAAAGGCCGCCGTGTCCCGTGGTCCGGTGGTGCAGTACAGGTCGAAGAAGCCGCGGATGTAGATGTGGCGCGGCTTGCCCGCATCGAAGCCGTGGAAGGTTTCGACCTTCACTCCGGGGAAGAAATGCGGCACGGCGTTGCTGGAGGTGATCACCGCGCACGGGTTCCACGCGCGCACCTCGGCCGCCGTCAGAAGTTGTTCGTCGGGCCGCAGCTCTTCTGCGCCGCGGCCGTCGAAGAACCAGGCCGCCTCGTCGCCGCGCGCGCGGATGGCAGCCTGGATCGGGCGCAGGATGGCCAGCGCATAACGCTCGGAACCATAGAGCAGGTAATGGCGAGGCACGTCGCGCTCCTGTGCGCGCTGTCGACCGCCGGATTATCGCACCATGCCCGTGCCGCCCGTGGCGGGTACTGCTAGGCTGTCGACCATCCCGTTGCCCAACCGTGCAGCCGCATGCCCGAGGCGCCCGCCACCCCTCCACCGCCGCCGGCCGCTTCCCGGACACCGCTGTCGGCCTGCATCATCGCCTTCAACGAGGCCGACCGGATCGGCGACTGCCTGGCATCACTGGCGTTCTGCGACGAAATCGTGGTGGTCGATTCGGGCTCCGTCGACGGCACTCGCGAGCTGTGCGAACGCCTGGGCGCACGCGTGCTGCAACGGCCGTTCGACGGCTTCCGCAGCCAGAAGCGATTCGCGGTCGAACAGTGCAAGCATGACTGGGTGCTGTGCCTGGACGCGGACGAACGTGTCGACGAACGCCTGCGCGAGGCGATCGAGGCCGAACGCGCCGCCGGTTTCACGCGCGCACCGGGCTATCGCTTCGCGCGCCTGTCCGAGTACTACGGCCGCTTCCTGCGCCACGGCACCGCCTATCCGGACCGGGTACTGCGGTTGTTCGACCGTCGCCGCGGCGGATTCCGGGGCGATCGCGAAATCCACGAAACGGTCTCGGTGGACGGCCCGGTCGCACTGCTGCCGGGCGACCTGCTGCACTATCCCTATCGCTCGTTCCTGCAGCTGCTCGAGAAGAAGCAACGCTATGCGCGGATGATGGCCGAGCACGAGTTCGCCCGCGGCAAGCGCACCTCGCCGGCCCGGCTGGTGCTGTCGCCTGCATGGCGCTTCTGGCGCGGCTACGTGCTTCGCGGCGGCTTCCTCGACGGCATGCCGGGGCTGATCGAGTCCTACGTCAGCGCCAACTACGTGCGCCAGAAGGCGATCATGCTGTGGCTGCTGCAGAACGGGCAGCCGGTGGCGACCCCGCCGCCCGATGCCGGTCCGGACTGAGGCCGCCGGAAACTTGCGTGGTCGCAGGCGCAGCCTCCCTCTCCGGGTCCACGCTTTCCGGCAACCGTCGGCAATCGACCGGCACCGCGCCTGGCCATACCAGTGACCACGTACGCCGATTGGCCACGCCCACCGATTGCACCCGCGTGCGCTGCAGGCAGTCGGCCAGTTCCGGCACCTCGCGCACGAACAGCACCCGCGCGCCTGGCGCGGCCGCAGCCCAGGCCACGGCCGCGTTCCACTGCTGCACCGGCGTGCGCGTGAACCCGAACTCCACCGTCGGCCCCCGTGCCTGCAGCAGGTTCTGCTCGCGCCAGGCCACCAGCCCGACTTCGGTGCCAGGCCCGGCCAGGTCACGCGCCTCGCGCATCAGGTCGCGCGACGAACTCTCGCCGTCGAGCTGCGGCGCGATCGCCAACCCCCAGCCGCACCACAGCACCGCGGTCATCACCGCCGTCACCGCAACTGCGCGCAGCGGCTGCAGCCAAAGAGCCGCGCCGGCAAGCGCGGCGCCCATCGCGGCAAGCGCCCACCACAGGCCATCGTGTCCGGCGGGCATGCCGCGTCCGGCTTCCAGCTTCAGCTCGAATCGCGGCTCGCCCGCCAGCGCCGCCACGCCGGCGGCGAACAGCCCCAGCCCGAGCAGCAGCGCCAGCGCGAACAGCGCCCCGCGCACGCCGCGGCGCTCGAGCAATCCGTCCAGGAACGGCGCCGCCGCCAGCGCCAGCATCGGCAGCGCCGGCAGGATGTACATGTCGCGCTTGCCGGCGCTCATCGTGAAGAACAGCACCACCAGCACGCAGGTCGCCAGCGGCCACAGCACCCGCGCGTCGCGCGCGCGCCAGGCTTCGCGCCACGGCTTGAACAGCCACGGCAGCAGCAGCGAGAACGGCAGCCACGACACCGCCACCACCCGCGCGAAGTACCAGGCCGGCTGCGTGTGGTGCCAGGGATCGGCGTAGCGCGTAGCCGTCTGCCGGAACAGCAGGTCCTGGACGTAGGTGCGGTGCGCCGGGTCGCCATCGGACAGCGCCATCCACAGCATCGGCCCCAGCCACAGCCCGATCGCGGCCAGGAACGCCACCGCGCCCAGCGCCCAGCGCCCGGCCCCGCGCGGCGCCGGTGCGCTCAATCCCTTCCAGTCGCGCCAGCGCATCCACGCGTACGGCAGCAGCGCCAGCAGCGCGAGGAAGCCCACCCCCTTGGTGATCACCCCCAGCCCGGCCGCGAAACACCCCGCCCAGAACCAGCGCCAGTGCGGCCCCAGCAGCAGGTGCCGGCCCAGGCCGTAGAAGCCCAGGGTGATGAAGAACACCACCGTCGGGTCGATCTGCGCGCGCTTGGCCTGGTAGGCGAACTGGAACGCGCACAGCACCGCGGCCGCCGCCCACAGCCCGGCGCGCCGGTCCCACAGCCGGCGCCCGAGGTCGAAGGTCAGCCACAGCGTGCCCAGCGCCGCCAGCAACGACGGCAGCAGGAACGCCACCGTCCAGTTGCGCACCAGCGCGTAGCTGGCGCCCAGCAGCCAGAAGTACAGCGGCGGCTTGTCCGAATACAGCTCCTGGCCGCGGTGCGGGAACCACCAGTCGCCCGACTCCCACATCTGTTTTGCAACCAGCACGAAGCGCGGCTCGTCGGCCGGCCAGGGATCGCGCAGGCCCAGGCCCGCGCCCAGCACCAGCAGCGCAACCACGGCCAGCAACCAGAACTCGCGGGATTGGCGCGTCTTCAGCATGGCTCGGATGGTAGCCGTGCAACTTGTCGGAAAACCGTCGCCGCTGCGTCGCCCGAGATCGTCACCGGGTCACGTCCGTTCGCCAACCCGCCCCGTCATGCAGAACCCGGCCAGCAATCCCACCATCACCGCGTAGAACGACGCGCTGAGCTGGTGCGCGAACATCGATTGCGTCAGCCCGCACAGGGCGAAGGTCGCGACGAACAGCACGCCCGCGCACGGCGCGCTCGCCGAACACCGGCCGGCGCCCCGCAGCCGCCGCGCGAACAGCAGCAGCGGCACGCCGTACAGCGCGAGGATGGCCAGCAGGCCCGGGATCCCCATCGTCGCCGCCCACTCGGGCAGGTCGCTGTGGGCGTGGTCGAAGCGGCAGAACGCGGTCGGCGATTCGACGCAGTCCGGGGTCGTCTCCAGATAGCCGCCAAAGTTGCCAACGCCCACCCCGAGCCACGGATGCGCCAGGAAGGCGTCGTCGGCAGCACTCACCAGGTCCAGCCGCACGCCCAGCGACGAATTGACGTCGCCGGTGTCGTAACGCGCGGCGTCTCGCTGCAAGGCATCCATCCGCGACAGCACCAGCGGCGCCGAAAACCACGCCACTACCGAGAGCAGGCACGCGAACAGCAACCACAGCCACGGCGGAAAGCGCACCCGCCAACCCCCGGCCAGCAGCGCGACGACTGCGATAACCGCCAGTCCGGGCCAGGCGCCACGGCTGCCGGTCAACAGGACGGCCGCCGCGCCCGCCAGCAGCGCGACCACCACCCAGCCTGCCCTGCGATGCGGCCTGCAGAAGGTCACCACGACCATCAACCCCAGCGCGACATCGGCGAACACGATGGGGTTGGTCCAGCCGCCTGGCCGTGGCAAGCCACCGAGGCGTTCGAGCAGCACCACCGCGCAGGCGGCCAACACCCCAAGTACCGCGCCCGCCCACAGCCAGGTGCGCTCCGGCCGCAGCGCGACCACCGCCAGCGCGAACAACGGCGTCACCAGCACGCGCGCGCGGTTGTCGACCTCGTTCCACGGCACGTCGCTGGCGAGTTTCGAGGCCAGCGCCACCGCGGCCACGCATGCGGCCAGCAGCAGCAACGGCACGACCATGGCGCGCGACGGCCTCCAGGCGGCGCGCATCAGGTCCGGGGCCAGCAGCATCGCAGGCACGATCAGTGCCACGAACGGCGCCAGTCCCCACGGCGTGGCGATGATGCACGCCGGCAGCAGGAAGACCGCCAGCCCGCACAGCATGCGCGCCAGCCGGATGCGCGCCGATGCCTCGATGCGAATGCCGTGCGACGCCGGCGACCGCCCTGTGGGAGCGGCCAGCGGCCCGGGCCGGGCGGGAGCCTGTGCACCGTGCAGCGCCATCACGATGCGTGTTGCCCCAGCGGTTGGCGTTGGTAGTGGGCGATACGTCGGCAGTCCGTGTGGCGCACTGGTGCGTCATGAATGCACAGCGACATTTTATCCCCTCCTCAGGCGGGCGTAGAAGAAGCCGTCCATGCCGCCCTCGCCCGGCAGCCGTTGCCGACCGACGCCGGACGCGCGGCCGAAGCGCTCGTCCAGCGGCTCGGCCGCGGCGTCTGGCGTGCGGGCGAGGAAGGCGTCGACCTGCCCTGCGTTTTCCGCCTGCAGGATCGAACACGTCGCGTACAACAGCGCACCGCCGGGCGCGAGCACCCGCCACGCGGCGTCGA
>DATCYC010000171.1:0-10542 GCA_036570525.1 Luteimonas sp. | reverse complement strand
CACCGTGCACGGGCGCATGCCCTCGGTGCTGACCGGCGCCAGCCTCGCCAACCGCGAGCTGATCTACCTGGGCGTGTCGGGCGACGGCGATTCGGCGTCGATCGGCATCGGCCAGTTCGTGCACGCGATCCGCCGCGGCGTGGACATGGTCTACATCGTCGAGAACAACGGCGTGTACGGGCTGACCAAGGGCCAGTTCTCGGCCACCGCCGACCAGGGCTCGGTGTCGAAGAAGGGCGTGGCCAACACCGACAGCCCGCTGGACATGGTGATGATGGCGCTGCAGCTGGGCGCGTCCTACGTCGCTCGCGGTTTCTCCGGCGACAAGGCGCAGCTGGTGCCGCTGATCAAGGGCGCGCTGTCCCACCGCGGCGCGGCCTTCCTCGACGTGATCAGCCCCTGCGTGGCGTTCAACAACCACGCCGGCAGCACCAAGAGCTACGACTACGTGCGCGAGCACAACGACGCGGTCAACCAGCTCGACGTGATCGTGCCGCGCGCGGAGATCGCGGTCGACTACGACGCCGGCCAGGCCATCGACGTCGAACAGCACGACGGCTCGGTACTGCGCCTGCGCAAGCTCGACGCCGATTACGACCCGCGCGACCGCATCGCGGCGATGAACTTGATCCAGCAGCGCCACGCCCGCGGCGAAGTAGTCACCGGCTTGCTGCACGTCGACGCCGAGGCCTCCGACCTGCATGGCCACCTCGACACCGTTCCGGTGCCGTTGAACTCGCTCGACGCGGACGAGCTGAACCCGGGCGCGGCGGTGCTGGAAACGATCAACGCCGCGCTGCGCTGATTGCCGTCCGGCCTGCGGCCTGCAGGCGACTCAGCGCCCTGTCGCGCCGGGGTTCGTGCCAGTTGTTGGCGGTTCGTCCGCGAGTTCGCGCGCGGCCTGCTCGTTCGCGATCCACTGTTCGATCGCATGTCGCGCGCGCGCCTGCCTGCGCTGTTCGAGCCGGTGTTCCTGGTCGAGCACGCGGTACAGCGCCACCATCACCCCCAGCATCAGCAGCGCGAACGGCAGCGCGGCGATCGTGATCACGCCCTGCAGCGCCTCCAGACCCCCGGCCAGCAGCAGCACGGCCGCGATCAGTGCCACCGCCACGCCCCAGGCCAGCTTGCGCGACAGCGGCGGGTCGCCGGCTTCGTCGGTGGACATGCTGGCCAGCACCAGCACCGCCGAGTCGGCGGAGGTCACGAAGAAGATCACCAGCAGCACCAGCGCGATCACAGCCAGCAAACCCGGCATCGGCAGGCTGTCGAACATCGTGAACAGCACCGTTTCGTAACCACGGCCCAGCGCGGCGGCCAGGTCGACGCGGCCGAAGATCTGTGACCACAGCGCCGTGCCGCCGAACACCGAGAACCAGAGGAAGCCGAGCAGGCTCGGTGCGATCACCACGCCGAGGATGAATTCGCGGATATCGCGTCCGCGCGAGATCCGCGCGATGAACGCGCCCACGAACGGCGCCCACGCGATCCACCAGGCCCAGTAGAAGATCGTCCAGTCCGCGACCCAGCTGTCGCCGGAGAACGGCGCCATGCGCAGGCTCATGGTCACCAGTTGGTTGAGGTACGAGCCCAGGGTGGTGGTGAAGGTGTCGAGGATGAAGCCGGTCGGGCCGAGCACCAGTACCAGGGCCAGCAGCACCGCCGCCAACGCCAGGTTGAAGCTGGAGAGCCACTTGATGCCGCGCTCCACGCCGGTGGCAGTAGAGGCCATGTACAGCACGAACGCGACCGCGATTACCGCCAGTTGCAGGGTGCGCCCTGCGGGGATGCCGAACACGCGCTCGATGCCGGCGGCGATCTGGATGGTGCCGAAGCCCAGCGTGGTGGCCACGCCGATCGCGGTGGCCACGATCGCCAGTACGTTGACGACGCGACCTGGCCAGCCGCGGTGGCCGGCGCCGATCAGCGGCTGCAGCAGGTCGCTGACCAGCCCGCGGCCGCCGCGGTTGTACTGGAACCAGGCCATCGCCAGTCCGATCAGCGCGTACACCGCCCACGGATGCAGGCCCCAATGGAAGAACGAGTAGCGCATCGCCGCGCGTGCGGCCGCATGGCTTTCCGGCTGCAGGCCCTCGGGCGGCTGCAGGAAGTGCGAGACCGGTTCCGCGGCGCCCCAGAAGACCAGGCCAATGCCCATTCCGGCGGCAAACAGCATCGACAGCCAGCTGACATAGGAAAAATCCGGCTCCGCGTCTTCGCCGCCGATGCGCAGACGGCCGAAGCGGCCCAATGCGAGATACAGCAGGAACAGCAGGGTGACGAACACGACCACCAGGTACGTCCAGCCCGCGTCGCGGACGAGGTGGCGCACCATTTCCTGCACGACGTCGTTGAAGGGATCGGGCATGAGGCCCGCCAGCACGACGAGCGTGATGACCAGGGTGATGGAAATCCGGTAGACCATCCGTCGTTCTCCGGTTGTGAAAGCGGGCAGCCCAGGCCCGGCGCGACGACAACACGGATATCCGGCGTGGGTGTACTCCCGGGAGTCATCGCGAACGAGCGGCCGCATGCAAGCCTAGCCGAACGCGGGTGAAACCCCGCGTGCGACGTCCTCCGAGCCTGCCTTCAGCCGGTTTCCATGATTTCGGCGCGCGGTCCGGCAACCGGCGATATCCATGCCTGCGACGCGAAGCCCGCGGCGGCAAACGCCGCGCGCATCGCTGGTGCCGCGGCTTCGGCCCCGGCCTTCGATGCGAACCAGGCGAATACGCTCGGGCCCGCGCCGGAAAGGCTGGCGCCCAGCGCGCCGTGGTCCAGCGCCGCGGCCTTGACCGCGGCGAAGCCCGGCACCAGCGGTGCGCGGCGCGGTTCCACCAGCAGGTCACGCAAGCCTTCGCGGATCAATCCGGCGTCGGCACGCTGCAACCCGGTGAGGAACAGCGCCAGGTGCGCGTTCTGCCGCACCACCAGCGGCAGTGGATACGGCTCGGCCAGTACTTCGCGCGCGCGCCGGGTTTCGAGCACCTGGTCGGGGTGCACGACCACGCAGTGCAGCCAGTCGGGAGCGGGCAGCGCGATCATGTGATCGGCCGTGGCCATCACCACGCCGCCGAGCAGCATCGGCGCGACGTTGTCGCCCTGGCGGCTGTGGCTGGACACGGCCTCGCCGTCGATCGCGAATGGATACAGCGCTTCGCGCTGCAGCGGCACGTCGAGCAGGGCGTTGGCGGCGACCAGCGCGGCCACGCACGACGCCGCCGAACCGCCGAGTCCTGCGCCGATGGGGATGCCCTTTTCCAGCATCAGTTCGAAACCGAACGCGAGGCCAAGCGCAGCGTGCAGCGATGCCAGCGCCTGCCCGGCGGTGTTGCGTTCGACTTCCAAGGGAATCGCGTCCGCGCCCGTCGCGTCGCCCACGATCGCCGTGATCCGCACACCCGGCGCCGCGACGCGTCGTACGCGGGCAACGTCGCGCGGGCCGTCGATGCTGTGCCCGAGCAGGTCGAAGCCGACCCCGATGTTGCCCACGCCGGCCGGGGCGAAGGCGCGGGCGACGTTGTCGACGACCTTCATGCACGCCCGCCGTGCGCGCGGCGGGCTGGGATTGCGGCATTCGGCGATCCGGCGTGCGGCATCGGCGGTCCTTCGGTTGCGGGGCGAGCGGCTCGCATCACTGCATTCTTGCGCGAATGTCCGATGGCGTCAGCCCGGCCGGCGCGCAGTCCCGCCGCTCCCGCGGAGGTGCTGCCGCGGGCGAGGACAGGCATCCGGCCGCGCGACTGGCCCGCGGCGGCGCGGCGTGGTCAAATGCCGCCTGAAGCGGGGGTACCGGCAATGGCCGGTTGAGACAGACCCTTCGAACCTGATCCGGGTGATGCCGGCGTAGGGAAGCTTCGCAGGATTGCCTGGAGGGGTGCGAGCCCCGTGGTTCCGCGCCTTGCCGGAGCCGGCCATGCAGATCCATGCGCCGCCGCTTCGTCCGACTCATTCCCAGGACGAACGCCATGAACGCAGTTCCCTCTTCGCTGCTGCAGCAGACCGAGCAGCTGTCCGAATCCGTGACCCGGCCGATCCCCGGCTCGCGCAAGATCCACGCCGAAGGATCGCGCCCGGACATCCGCGTGGCGATGCGCGAGATCACCCTGTCACAGACGCCGACGTTGTTCGGCGGCGAAGACAACCCGCCGGTCACCGTCTACGACCCTTCCGGCCCCTACACCGATCCGAATGCCCGCATCGACCTGGCGACCGGCCTGGCGCCGCTGCGTGCGCGCTGGGTCGAGGAACGCGGCGACACCGAACCGCTGGCGCAGCTGAGCTCCGAGTTCGGCCGCGGCCGTGAGGGCGACGTGCGGCTGGACGCGGTGCGCTTCCCCAACCGGCGGTTGCCACGCGTTGCAAAGGCCGGCGCCAACGTCAGCCAGATGCACTACGCGCGTCGCGGCATCGTCACGCCGGAGATGGAGTACGTCGCGATCCGCGAGAACCAGCGCCTCGAAGCGGTGCGCGACGAGATGCTGCGCAAGCAGCACCCTGGGCAGGCCTTCGGCGCCAGCATCCAGCAATCCATCACGCCCGAATTCGTCCGCGACGAGATCGCCCGCGGCCGCGCGATCCTGCCCAACAACATCAACCACCCGGAAAGCGAGCCGATGATCATCGGCCGCAATTTCCTGACCAAGATCAACGCCAACATCGGCAACAGCGCGGTCAGTTCCGGCATCGCCGAGGAGGTCGAGAAGCTGGTCTGGGCGATCCGCTGGGGCGGCGACACGGTGATGGACCTGTCCACCGGCAAGCATATCCACGAGACCCGCGAGTGGATCATCCGCAACTCGCCGGTGCCGATCGGCACGGTGCCGATCTACCAGGCGCTGGAGAAGGTCGACGGGCGCGCCGAGGAGCTGACCTGGGAGATCTTCCGCGACACTCTGGTCGAGCAGGCCGAGCAGGGCGTGGACTACTTCACCATCCACGCCGGCGTGCTGCTGCGCTACGTGCCGCTGACCGCGAAACGCGTCACAGGCATTGTCTCGCGCGGCGGTTCGATCATGGCCAAGTGGTGCCTGTCGCACCACCGCGAGAGTTTCCTCTACGAACACTTCGAGGACATCTGCGAGATCATGAAGGCCTACGACGTGGCCTTCTCGCTCGGCGACGGGCTGCGTCCGGGCTGCATCGCAGACGCCAACGACGCCGCGCAGTTCGGCGAGCTGGAAACGCTGGGCGAACTGACCAAGATCGCCTGGAAGCACGACGTGCAGACCATGATCGAAGGCCCCGGCCACGTGCCGATGCAGCTGATCAAGGAAAACATGGACAAGCAGCTGGCCGAATGCGGCGAGGCGCCGTTCTACACCCTCGGCCCGTTGACCACCGACATCGCGCCGGGCTACGACCACATCACCTCCGCGATCGGCGCGGCGATGATCGGCTGGTACGGCACCGCCATGCTCTGTTACGTGACGCCCAAGGAGCACCTGGGCCTGCCCAACCGCGAGGACGTGCGCGACGGGATCATGGCCTACAAGATCGCCGCGCACGCGGCCGACCTGGCCAAGGGCCATCCGGGGGCACAGGTGCGTGACAACGCGCTGAGCAAGGCGCGTTTCGAGTTCCGCTGGGAGGACCAGTTCCACCTCGGCCTGGACCCGGAAAAGGCCAGGGAATTCCACGACGAAACCCTGCCCAAGGACGCGCACAAGCTGGCCCACTTCTGTTCGATGTGCGGCCCGCATTTCTGTTCGATGAAGATCACCCAGGACGTGCGCGACTATGCCGCCGAGCACGGGGTGGACGAAGCGGCGGCGCTCGACGCGGGCATGGCGGAAAAGTCGGCCGAGTTCCGGGCCCAGGGCGCCGAGGTCTATCGACAGGGCTGAGCGGCTGACAGCCCGGCCGCCGCGGTGTCAGCCGGGGTTCACCCGGCGGCCGCGCCAATCACGCGGGAAACAGGGCCGGGCGTGCTAGCGTTCCGTCCACCACCGACGGAGGCAATCGTCATGAAGGCTGCTTCGCATCGACTCGGCACATGGTTGCTGGCGGCGTGCGCGCTCGTTCTCCTGGCCGGCTGCGCGACCGGACCGCGGATCAGCACCGACGCCGATCCCGAAGCCGACTTCTCGCGCTACCGCAGCTGGGCGTTCTACGAGCCCATCGCGATGGAGCAGTCGGGCTACTCGACCTGGCTCACCGAGCGCATCCGCGACGACGTGCGCCGCGAGATGGACGCGCGCGGCTACGTCTACGACGAGGGCTCGCCCGACCTGCGGGTGAACTTCCAGGGCATCGGGCAGGAGAAGACCAACGTCTACAGCGTGCCGCGCACCGACTACCAGGTCTTCTACAGCTACCGCCACCGCAGCTACTTCGCGGTGCCGTTCTGGTACGACGAGACCCAGGTCAACCGCTACACCGAGGGCACGCTGACCGTCGACCTGGTCGACGCGGCGCAGAACCGCCTGGTGTGGACGGGCGCCGCGATCGGCCGGGTCACGCGCAAGGATCCGCAGGAGCGGGCGATGGAGGTCGATCGCGCGATCGCCGAGATCTTCCTGCGCTACCCGTTCCGCGCCGGCAGTGGCGTCGGCACCCTTCCCGAACGATGAGGGGCGCATGGCGATGAGCTGGGCGCCTTCGATCCTGGCGCCATGGCGCCTGGCCTATGGCCTGCGCAAGCACCCGTCGACGATCCTGCTGATCGTGCAGGTGCTCGGCATCCTGTCCTACCCGCTGATGGAGAACACCGGCGCCGGCCGCGCGGTCTTCGGCGCGATGAGCATCGCGGTGCTGTCGCTGGTGCTGTGGGTGGTCAACCGCGCCACCGCGCACTGGGTGGCGTGGCTGCTGGCGGTGCCGTCGGTGCTGATGTCGCTGCTGGCCCACTTCGCGGGCATGCCGGTGCTGCTGCCCTGGGCGCACGCGCTCGAATCGATCCTGTACTTCTACGCGGTCTCCGGCCTGATCCGCTACATGCTCGGCGACATGCGCGTGACCACCGACGAACTGGTGTCCGCCGCCACCACCTTCACCCTGCTGGCGTGGGCGTTCGCGTATGCGTTCTCGGCCTGCCAGGCCTGGGTGCCGGGCAGTTTCAGCGAGGTGTCCGTCCCGCCGCAGCCGCGCACGTGGATGGAGCTGCTGTTCCTGAGCTTCAGTACGCTATCGGGCGTCGGCCTGAGCGACATCGTCCCGCTTTCGCCGCTGGCGCGCGCGCTGACGATGCTGGCGATGTTCTCGGGCGTGATGTACATCGCCATCGCGGTGTCACGCGTGATCGCGCTGACGGTGAGGCGGCAGCAGCAGCGCTGAGCGCGCACCGGCAATTGAATGATTGCCGCAGGTCGGGGCTACGCCACCGACGCCTCGAAAACCAGAAGAGCCGTCGGGGGCGTAGCCCCGACCTGCGGCGTTTTCAGGGACGCGCCCGTCGTGCGACGTCGGCCGCAGTCTGCGGGGTGACCCGCCAGCTGTCCGCGTCCTCGTAGGCGAACACCACCGAGGCCTTGCCGCTGGCCTTGTCGAGCTTCACCACGCAGGCCCGCCATGGGTCCTTGCCCTCGATCCGGGTCGCCGCGCGCAGGGCGTCGATGCGGTCCTCGAGGTCGGCGGCTCCGGGCGTCGCCGGCTGCCCCGGCTCCTCGCCGACGTAGCGGAAACCGTTGAGCGTCGAGACGCCCTCGCCATACCAGGCGACCAGCGCATATTTGTCCCACGGCTGTGCGGCGACCTTGGGGTCGCCGACGATCACGCGGGCTGCTTCGACGACCAGTGCGTTGAGGATTGGTGCGTCCTTGTCCATCGGTGCTGCGGAACCTCGCGTTGCGTCAGGCGTTGGCCATGTCCGCGCGCGGCACCCGGTCGAACTGCTGGCCGGCCTCGTTGCGGAACGTGACCCGCTGATCGTACACGACGCGCCCGTCGTCCGGATCGGTCACTTCATAGGCCACGCGCACCTGTTCCGGGCGATCGAGCTGCTTCGGCGCAAGCTCGACCGTGATGTGGACGTCCATGCCGGTGTCGATCCAGTCGGCCCACTCGTTCTCCAGCTTCTTGTAGGCGCTGACGTTGAAGTTGCCGTCCTGCGGGAACATGTTCTTCAGGCCCTGGTCCTGGACGAAGCGGTGGCCGATGATGTGCCCGCCGTGGTCGCCCTCGACGCCGCGGTCGCCGGCCTCGCGCTGGGCGCGGGTCTCGGCCGAACTGCGGTCCAGGCCGCTGAAGACTTCGCTCAGGTCGGCCTCGGCGCGGATCGGGCGGCCTTCGCTGTCGTTGATCCAGGTGACGGTGTTCTCGCCGATGTGGGCGGTGGTGGTGGTGACGCCATCGGTGCCGCTGTTGTCGTCCGGCTGGTCGTCCTCGCGCAGCGCGGTGGCGATGCGGTCGCGCTGCGCCGGCGCATCCGGCATCAGCCACGGCGCTTCCGCCAGTGCGTCGTCGAGCGCCTGCAGCGCGTCGCGGCCACCATCCTGCCGCGCCAGCGCGGCCAGCTGCGAGTCGTCCATGCCCGCGACGATGTCCCGTGCCACCCACGGGCGCGACACGAACGAAGCTTCGCGCAGCGAGGTGGAGATGGTGTCGGCGTCGGGCCCGGGCTGTCCGGGCGTGCCGCCGATCCGGCCGTCGATCGGGCTGTCGACCGGGCAGAAGCTGGTCGGGTTCGGCTGGACGGATTCGAGCATTCCGGGATCTCCGCGAAGCGATGCCCGGCAGTGTGCCGGGCTGCCATACGGTGCGGTATCCCGGGCTGACCCTAGGCTGCAGGAGCGTCCCATGGGCGCGATGCCTTGCCTGCGAACGGCAATCGCGCCCATGGGGCGCCCCTGCGAGTCCGTGTCAGATCACCGCGAAACCTGGTGCCGTAGGTCGGAGTCCCGCCCCCGACTGCCCTTGAAGCCTCGGGCGTCAGGCAAAGCGCCCAACCAGCGTCGCCAGCCAGTCGCGCCAGCTGCCGCCGCCGAGCGTCGGGTCGTACTCGCAGCCGAGCACGCGCATGCGGTTGCCGAGCGCCTCTTCCCCAAGGTCCTGCGCGGACAGGCGTGCCAGTTCGGCGCGGACCGCCGCAACCTGCTCGGCGTCCTCGCCGTCGAGGAATGACGACACCACGGCATCGGGTGCGTCATGCTCGACGCGCCAGTCCTGATGGAAGTACGCGGAGAGGAAGTTCTCCAGCGCCGGGAAATCACTCATGCGTGGCCTGCTCGCTGATTCAGGGCGTGGTCGGATAACCGGTCACGATTCTATAGCCGATGCCCAGCGCGTCGGAGCGCTGCAGGACCAGCTTCACGGAGAACACGTCCTCGGCCTGGGTCTCGCCGCGCTGGATCGAGATGCCTGTGCTGGCGTCGAAGTGCGCGTCAAGCACCAGGCGGTTGCCGCCCTTGCCGTCGAGCCAGGCATCCACGCGATCCTGGTTTTCGGAAATGGTCCCGGAAACGAAGTGCTCGGCCGCAGGCAGGTCACGGAAGCTCGACGATGCGCTGATGTTCTCGCGCTGCAGGCGGTCGAGCAGCTGCTGCTCGGTCCTGCCCACGTGGCGCTCGATCAGGTGGCTGCCGGCATCCTCGTGCGCTTCGAGCCCGCCGCCGGGGACTTCGCCGGTATCGGTCGGCGGGTCGACCGGGCCCAGGTGCGCGTCGAGCGCCTGCCGGGTGGATTCGACCGCGTCGCGTTCGACCCGCGACAGCTGGTCGGTGGGGAATTCGGCCAGCGCATCGCGGATGCGGCCCAGCAGCGGGTCGAGCTGCTCGGCGAAGGTCTGGTCGCCCTGCGCGAGCGTGATCGCATCGCCGGTCTGGTCGAGGAAGTCCAGCAGCCGGCCGTCGTCGGCAAGGTCCTGCAGGTGCGCACCCAGGTCGCCGTCGGCCGCGGCCGCGGCCATCGCATTGGCGCGTACAGGCGCGAAACCCGCGTCTAACAGGGGATTGGAACCGAAACCCGCGTGCACACCATCCATCGCTGTCGCCTCTCCATCCGGGAATGGAGCGGAAGGCTAGAAGTCCGGCGCCGGCGCTGCCAGCTGGTGCTTGCCCTAGGCGATGGCGTGCGACCTTGCAGGAGCGGCTTGAGCCGCTCCTGCAAGACAGATGCGGCAGGCGGATGCCGCCCGCGCTCGAATCAGAAGTTCTGCTTGCCCGGCAGCGCCGCGTAGCGCTCGATCGACTCGTTGAGGATCTGCTTGGCCTCGGCTGCGCCGCCCCAGCCGTCGAGCTTGACCCACTTGCCCTTCTCCAGGTCCTTGTAGTGCTCGAAGAAGTGGCCGATGCGCTCGAGCCAGTGCGGGCTGACCTTGGCGATGTCGTCGATGTGGCTGTAGCCGGCGAACACCTTGTCGACCGGAACCGCCAGGATCTTCTCGTCGCCGCCGGCCTCGTCGCTCATGCGCAGCACGCCGACCGGGCGGCAGCGGATCACCGAGCCGGGGATCAGCGGCAGCGGCAGGATCACCAGCACGTCGGCCGGGTCGCCGTCGCCGCAGATCGTGCGCGGGATGTAGCCGTAG
The DNA here is from genome assembly GCA_036570525.1 of Luteimonas sp. Lineage (GTDB taxonomy): Bacteria > Pseudomonadota > Gammaproteobacteria > Xanthomonadales > Xanthomonadaceae > Luteimonas. The sequence continues at coordinate 77 of DATCYC010000171.1, read as the reverse complement.
TTGCACGGGTAGCGCATCGGCGTGGACAGGATGCGGTCGACGAAGATCGCCCCGCTGTCCTTGTCGACCTCGTACTT
>DATCYC010000170.1:0-3140 GCA_036570525.1 Luteimonas sp. | reverse complement strand
AGAACGAGGTCCTGCAGCTGCAGCAGCGCGTCAGCGACCAGAAGGCGCAGTCCTCGCGCCTGTTGATCCTGCTGCTGGTGGTGCTGGTCGGCTCGGTTGGCTACTGGGCCTTCAAGATCAAGCGCGTGCAGGTGTCGCTGCGGCGGATGGCCGAGACCGACGCGCTGACCGGCCTGTGCAACCGCCACCATTTCACCCAGCAGTCGCTGCAGACGCTCGGGCAGGCGGCAAGGGCCGGCGAGGACGTGGCGCTGGTGATGTTCGACCTGGACCACTTCAAGTCGATCAACGATCGTTTCGGCCACGACACCGGCGACTGGGCCTTGAAGAAAGTGGCCGAGCACTGCCGCACGTTCTGCCGACGCGTGGACCACCTGGGTCGCCTGGGCGGCGAGGAGTTCGCGATCCTGCTGTCGGGCTGCGACCTGCGCGGGGCAAAGCGCGTGGCCGAGGACTGCCGCGTGCGTATCGCCAGCATCGACTCCCAGCCCAGCGGCCACAGGTTCCTGGTCACCGCCAGCTTCGGCGTGACCGCGTCCTCGTTGTCGGGTTACGACCTGGCCAAGCTGCTCTCGCACGCCGACAAGGCGCTGTACCGCTCCAAGCGCGAAGGCCGCAACCGGGTAACGGTCTTCGACCGCGACGCGCAGGCCTGGAAACAGCTCCAGGTCGTGGCCGGCGGCAACGGCGACCCAGGGACGGCGCCTGGCGGATCGCCGGAAAAGGTGGTGCTCGATGCCGATTCCGAGCGGCTGATTTCCTGACCCCTGCTTCCCGTCGGCGATGCGCCCGGGGGCGGCAGCCGCCTTCCTGAAAGGGCATGCGCGCGGCGTCCGGTCCATGCGGCGCTATAGAATGGCGCATGGCCAAACTGCTCCTGAACCTGCGCCACGTGTCCGACGACGAGGCCGACGACGTGCGCGCCTTCCTGAAGACGGGCGGGATCGCGTTCTATGAAACCCAGCCCAGCCGCTGGGGCATCTCCCATGGCGGGATCTGGGTGGAGGACAACGCGCAGGTCGCCGAGGCCAAGCGGCTGATGGCCGACTACCAGAAGCAGCGGCAGGCCCGCGTCCGCGCCGAGCGCGAGCAGGCGCTGCGCGACGGCACCGCCGAAACCTTCGCCGATATCGTCCGCCAGCAGCCGCTGCGCGTGCTGCTGACCCTGGTGGCGATCGTGTTCCTGCTCGGACTGGTCGCGCTGCCGGTGTGGCTGCTGCACCATTGAGCGCCTCGCCGCAAGCCCGGGGTGGCCCGGATGTGGGGTATGCCGGCGTTCTGGCACAGTCAGCCGCTTCGTCCGCTGGCACGCCGTTTCCGATCCGGGGTACGTGCCAGCGCATCGCAATCGCCGCCGGGCTAACGCCAGGTGAACATTCCAAGTTTAAGATGACGGGTTGTTGACCGTCATGTTCCGGGGATCGAGATCCATGCATTTTTCCAGCTCCTGCCGTCGCGTTGCGCTGTCGATGCTCGCCGTGCCCGTCCTGCTGGCCGCCGGCTGCTCGCAGGACCGGTCCGCGACGCCCGCCGGCCAGCCCGAGGCAAACACCGCGCCGGCGCCGCCGGCCATCCCGCAGCACGATCCGGCCAGCGCGCCGGTCGAGCGCGCCGCGCCACCCATCCTGCAGGCGGTGGTGCTCGGCGAGTTCGACGCCAGCAACCCGGTCGCCGAATCGGCCACCGGCGCACTGACCATCACCGATGGCGAGGTCGTCGGTGCGAACGGCGCGACGTTTACCACCGAGCGGGTAGCGCTGGTCAGCGGCGACGACCAGTACACCGCCGATGCGCGCTTCGCCGAGGCGATGATGATCGAGCCGCGCAAGCAGGTCGAACTGCGCCACGTGGTCGAGGAAACACCGCCCACCGACGCGCCGGGCAACGCCTTCTGCGGCACGCTCAAGACCGGTTACCTGGCCATCGCGAAGGTCATGGAAGGCGACGCGGAAGTGGTGAAGGTGCTCGCGCTGAGCGGGCAGGGGCTTCCGGCGGCTTCGGCAACCGACGTCGCCCTGTGCGCGATGGCCGAATATCGCGCCGCGCCGAAGAAGTGACCGGCAAGCCGGCGTGCGCCCGGCGCCGCCGACCCTGAGCAGGCCGACGGTGGACGACGGGCTGCCCCCCAGCCGCCTGCAGCTCCCGCCAGGCGACTGGCCGACGCTCATCGATGGACTGTGCGCGCGTTTCCCCGCGATTCCGCGCGAGCAGTGGCGCGACCGCTTCGCGCGCGGCCGCGTGCAGGACCGCGACGGCGAACCGCTGGCTGCGGCGCACCCGTACCGCGTCGGGATGGAACTGCGCTATTTCCGCGAAGTGGCCGACGAGGAGCCGATCCCGTTCCGCGAAACCGTGCTGCACGCCGACGACGACCTGTGGGTGGTCGACAAGCCGCATTTCCTGCCGGTGGTGCCTGCAGGGCGCCACGTGGCGGAAACGCTGCTGGCGCGCCTCCAGCGCATGTCGGGCAACGCCGACCTGGTGCCGTTGCACCGCATCGACCGCGCAACCGCCGGACTGGTGCTGTTCTCCGCGCGCCGCGAAACGCGCGCGCGCTACCAGGCGCTGTTCCGTGAGCGCGCCATCGACAAGACCTACGAGGCACTGGCCCCGGCGCTGCCGGGGCTCGCATTCCCGCACGTCCGCCGCTCGCGGCTTGTCCGCGGCGAGCCGTTCTTCCGCATGCGCGAAGCCGGCGGCGAGGCGAACAGCGAGACGCACATCGACGTCATCCAGCGCGGCGCCGATGCCTGGCATTACCGGCTTCGGCCGGTGACCGGGCGCAAGCACCAGTTGCGCGTGCACATGGCCGCGCTCGGCGCTCCGATCGTCGGCGACGATGTCTATCCGGCGCTGTCGGCGAATGCGGGCGCAAATGATTTCTCGCGCCCGTTGAAGCTGCTGGCGCGCGGGCTGTCGTTCGTCGATCCGCTGAGCGGCCGGCGCCGCGAGTTCATGAGCATGCGCGCACTCTGAGCCACGCCACCGCACCTTCCCCCGCGCGCCTGCCGCTGGCGAAGCAGGCAGTGAGCAGGTAGCCGCCGGTCGGCGCCTCCCAGTCGAGCATCTCGCCGGCGAAGAACGTGCCGGCCGGGACCGCGTGCGCACCGGGCACCAGCATCAGCGCATCGTCGAGCGCC
>DATCYC010000169.1:0-2578 GCA_036570525.1 Luteimonas sp. | reverse complement strand
AACTACGCCGCGGCCAAGGCGGGGATCATCGCCTTCAGCAAGTCGCTGGCGAAGGAGATCGGTTCGCGCGGGGTCACGGTCAACGTGGTCGCGCCGGGCTTCATCGCCACCGACATGACCCGCGACCTGCCCGAAGCGTCGAAGGAAGCGCTCGTGCAGCAGATCGCGCTCGGCCGCCTCGGCGAGCCTTCGGACATCGCGCAGGCGGTGGCCTTCCTCGCCGGCCCGGCGGCGTCCTACATCACCGGCGAAACCCTGCACGTCAACGGCGGGATGTACATGCCGTGACGACCGCGGCCGGCCGCCAGGCCGGCTTCCCAGCGGGATTCCCGCAAGAACAGGGCGCAAGCCCTTGAACGAAAAGGGACCGCGCGGGCAGTGTCCATGGCCCGGCTTTCCCTTACACTATCCTTTGTAACAGCCTCCACCGGAGCCAACAGCCAATGAGCAGCATCGAAGAACGCGTCAAGAAAATCGTCGTCGAACAACTGGGCGTCAAGGAAGAAGAGGTCAGCAACAGCGCTTCCTTCGTCGACGACCTCGGTGCCGACTCGCTCGACACCGTCGAACTGGTGATGGCGCTCGAAGAAGAATTCGAGTGCGAGATCCCCGACGAGGAAGCCGAGAAGATCACTTCGGTGCAGCAGGCGATCGACTACATCAAGGCCCACGTCAAGGCCTGACGTCCCTGGGACATCCCCGGCGCCTGCGCCGGGCCCGAGCGGCGGCATGGGGCATTCGCTTCCTGCCGCCGTGTCGTGCAAGCCGGGGCCGCGATTGCGGCCTCGGGCGTTTCTGGCGCGCATCCGCCGCGACGCGGCCCGCGCATCGCAATCGAATCCGCAACGGAGTCAGCAATGTCCAAGCGTCGCGTCGTCATCACGGGTCTCGGCATCCTGTCCCCGGTCGGCAACGGCCTGGCGGCGAGCTGGGACGGCATCGTCAACGGCCGCTCCGGGATCGGCCCGATCACGCATTTCGACGCATCGGCCTTCGCCACCCGCATCTCGGGAGAGGTGAAGGGCTTCGATCCCACCGAGTGGATCGCGCCGAAGGACGTCAAGAAGATGGATCCCTTCGTCCACTACGGCGTGGCCACCGCGATGATGGCCATCCAGGACGCGGGGCTCGACATCGCCGCCGACCCGGAAAACATCGGCGTGGCGATCGGCGCCGGCATCGGTGGCCTCAAGGGCATCGAGGAAACCACGATCAAGTACCACGAGGGCGGCCCGCGCAAGGTTTCGCCGTTCTACGTGCCCAGCACCATCATCAACATGATCGCCGGACAGGTCTCGATCATGACCGGTGCCAAGGGCCCGAACATCGCCGCGGTCACCGCATGCACCACGGCCACCCACAACATCGGCCTGGCGATGCGCATGATCCAGTACGGCGAGGCCGAGGCGATGATCGCCGGCGGCGCCGAGTACGCGACCACGCCCACGTCCGTCGGCGGATTCTGCGCGATGAAGGCGCTGTCTACCCGCAACGACGAGCCGGAGAAGGCATCGCGGCCGTGGGACGAGGGCCGCGACGGCTTCGTCATGGGCGACGGCGCCGGAATCCTGGTGATCGAGGAATACGAGCGCGCCAAGGCGCGTGGCGCGCGCATCTACGCCGAGCTCGCCGGTTTCGGCATGAGCGGCGACGCGTTCCACATGACCGCGCCCAGCGAGAACGGCGAGGGCGGCGCGCGCTGCATGCGCAACGCGATCCGTGACGCCGGCATCGATCCATCGGACATCGGCTACATCAACGCCCACGGCACCTCGACCCCGGCCGGCGACCTCGCCGAGACCATGGGCATCAAGAGCGTGCTCGGCGACCACGCCTACAGGACGATGGTCAGCTCGACCAAGTCGATGACCGGCCACCTGCTCGGCGCGGCCGGCGGCGTGGAGGCGGTGTTCTCGGCGATGGCGCTGCACACCGGCTTGATCCCGCCGACGATCAACCTCGACAACCCGTCCGAAGGCTGCGACCTGGACTACGTGCCGCACACCGCGCGCGAGAAGCAGGTGGATGTCGCGATGTCGAACTCGTTCGGCTTCGGCGGGACCAACGGCTCGCTGGTGTTCCGGCGGGTCTGAGGGCGGGGCGCCGGCGGTACGAAGCATTTCGAAAGGCCTCTGCGACATCCGATTCTCCGGATTGCGTATCGAAAGGCTCGGCTGATCCCTGATGCTCGTCACCCGAACGCTCCCGCCCGACACCGACCTCCTGGCCCTGCACCGGCAGTCGCCCGCGCGCTATCCGCTGCTGCTCGAGTCGGCCGCGCACGGCACCGCGCAGGGGCGCTGGGACATGCTGCTGGCCGCCAACGGCGAATCGCTGGCCCTGCACGCGGACGGCGTCGTGCAAGATGCCGCTGGCGTGGAGATCGCAGGTGACTTCCTGTCCGCGCTCGACCGCCAGTGGCAGGCCCTGCGCCTGCCGCGCGAGGAGCCGCGCTGGCCGTTCCGCGGCGGCTGGGCCCTGTTCCTCGCCTACGAGCTGGCCGCGCAGGTCGAACCGGTGCGGTCGCTGCCGCCCGCGCCCGGCGCATTGCCCGTCGCACTGGCGCTGCGCTGCCCGG
>DATCYC010000168.1:0-2761 GCA_036570525.1 Luteimonas sp. | reverse complement strand
CGACATGAGCGAGTACATGGAATCGCATTCGGTCAGCCGCCTGATCGGCGCGCCCCCGGGCTACGTCGGCTTCGACCAGGGCGGCCTGCTGACCGAGAAGATCGTCAAGACGCCGCACTGCGTGCTGCTGCTCGACGAGGTCGAGAAGGCGCACCCGGACATCTTCAACATCCTGTTGCAGGTCATGGATCGCGGCATCCTCACCGACACCAACGGGCGCGAGGCCAACTTCCGCAACGTGATCCTGGTGATGACCACCAATGCCGGTGCGGCCCAGGCCGCGCGACGCACGATCGGCTTCACCACCCAGGACCACAGCACCGATGCCATGGAGGTGATCCGCAAGGGCTTCAGCCCGGAGTTCCGCAACCGGCTGGACGCGATCGTGCAGTTCCAGGCGCTGGGCTTCGAGCACATCCTGCGGGTGGTGGACAAGTTCCTGATCGAGCTGGAAGCGCAGCTGCACGAGAAGGGCGTCACGCTGTCCACGACCCCGGCCGCACGCGACTGGCTGGCCCGCAACGGCTTCGACCCGCTGATGGGCGCGCGGCCGATGGCGAGGCTGCTGCAGGACAAGATCAAGCGTCCGCTGGCCGACGAACTGCTGTTCGGCAAGCTGGTCAACGGCGGGCGCGTGGGCGTGGATGCGGTCGACGACGAGATCGTGCTCGACGTCCAGGCCGAACCGGAGAAGCTGCTGCCGGTGACTGTGTAGGCGGTTCGGCCCCGGCTTTTGTGGGAGCGGCTTCAGCCGCGAGTTTTTGATCGCGCTCGAAGACCGGAAAAGCTCGCGGCTGAAACCGCTCCCACGGGGTCGGGCATGCGGCCGGGAAGGGATCGGCGGACAGTGATCCGCACGCGAAAAAGGCGGCCAGTGGCCGCCTTTTTTCTTTCCGGTATCCGCGCAATCGCGCCGATCCACTTACCTCATGCGGTAGGTGATGCGGCCCTTGGTCAGGTCATACGGCGTCATTTCCACCTTGACCTTGTCCCCGGTGAGGATGCGGATGTAGTTCTTGCGCATGCGCCCGGAGATGTGCGCGATGATCTCGTGGCCGTTCTCCAGCTTCACCCGGAACATGGTGTTCGGGAGGGTTTCGGAGATCGTGCCTTCAAATTCTATGACGTCGTCTTTCGCCATGCGTCCTGGACTGCTGCGTGAGGTCGGACAGGGGCGGCCGACAAGCCGCGTATTCTGCCACGTAGCGGGCCTTGGCGCAAAATTTCCGTTAATCGGTCTCCGCGGACGCGGCCAGCACGCTGGCGGGGAGTTCGCCGAAACGCTCCGTCCACGGCTCCGGGACGGCCGGCTGGCGGCACAGCTTTCCGATCGTGGCGATGAAGTCCGGACGCGGCCAGGATTCCGCGCCGAGCCGGAGCAGGTGGCCGTTCTCGACCTGTGCATCGATCAGCGGCCAGTCCCACTGCCGCAAGCGATGGGCGAGGGCGGCCAAGGCGACCTTGGAGCCGCCGCTGGCGGCGGAGAACATGCTTTCGCCGAAGAACATCCGGCCGATGGCAACGCCATAGATGCCGCCGACCAGGCGCCCGTCGTCGTAGGCCTCCACGCTGTGGGCATGGCCGAGCCGGTGCAGCGCCACGTAGGCGTCGCGCATGGCCGAGGTGATCCAGGTGCCGCGCTGCCCCGCGCGCGGCGCGTCGGCGCAGGCGGCGATCACCTTCTCGAACGCAGTGTCCGCGCGCACCTGCCAGCGGCTGCCGCGCAGGCTGCGCCGGAACCTGGACGACAGGCGCACCCGGTCGGTGCGGAACACCATGCGCGGGTCCGGCGACCACCACAGGATCGGCTGGCCCTCCGAGTACCAGGGAAAGATGCCGTGGGCGTAGGCGTCGAGCAGCCGGGGTGGCGACAGGTCGCCGCCGGCCGCTAGCAGGCCGGCGGGCTCCCGCAGGGCGCGCGACACCGGCGGGAACGGCGTCCCCGGATCGTCGCCCAGCCACGCTGGCAGCTCGATGCTCATCGGTACCATTGTAGGAGTGGCGCCCGGAACGGGGATCGTTGCGCAAGCACCTTCGCGTGCCGGTCGATCTCGGCCGACTCCTCAGCGCACCACTCCCGCAGGGCCGAGGCGAATGTCGGATCGGCGATCCAGTGGCGGCTGCGCACCGGCGTCGGCAGGAAGCCGCGCGCGATCTTGTGCACGCCCTGGGCGCCGGGCTCGAACGTCGTCAATCCTTCGCGCAGGCAGTATTCGATGCCCTGGTAGTAGCAGGTCTCGAAGTGCAGTCCCGGCAGCTGCCCGAACGCGCCCCAGTAGCGTCCGTACAGCGTGTCCGCGCCGCGCAGGCACAGCGCGCCGGCGATCGGCTCGCCGTGGTGTTCGGCGAGCACCAGCACCAGCGCGCGCGGCATCGTTTCCGCCAGGTGGCCGATGAAGCCGAGCGTCAGCGCGGGATGGTTGCCGTACTCGGCGAAGGTCTGCAGGTAGAGGGCGTGGATGACTTCGAGATCCCGCGGCGTCGCCTCGTCGCCGTGCACGATGCGGAAGCCCACGCCCTCGCGCGCCACCCGGGCGCGTTCCTGGCGGATGTTCTTGCGGTGCTTGTGATCCATCGCGGCAAGGAATTCGTCGAAGTCCTGCCAGCCGCGGTCGTTGTGCCAGTGGTACTGGAGGTCGGTCCGGGGCAGCCATCCGGGGCCGAAAGCCGCGTCTTCGTCCTCCGGGTGGAAGTTCACGTGCGCGGACGACAGCCCGGCTTCGCGGGTGGTCGCGATGATCGCCTCGACCAGGGATCGGCG
>DATCYC010000167.1:0-4507 GCA_036570525.1 Luteimonas sp. | reverse complement strand
CTGGCGCTGGTGACGCTGCTGTACATCGGCGTCTCGCTGGCGCTGACCGGGATGGTGCCGTACACGCTGCTGGCGGCGGAGGAGAACCCGTCGCTGGCCACCGCCTTCATCGCGGTCGGCGCGGAATGGGCGGCGCAGCTGATCTCGGTCGGCATCCTGGTCGGCCTGACCACGGTGATCATGGTGCTGCTGATGGGCCTGGCGCGCGTGCTGCTGGCAATGAGCCGCGACGGCCTGCTGCCGCGCTGGCTCAGCGTCACCTCCGAAACCCGCAAGACGCCGGTGCGGCTGCAGCTGATCAGCGGCGTGGCGGTGGCGCTGCTGGCCGGCTTCACCCAGGTCGAGATCCTGGAGGAGATGATCAACATCGGCACGCTGTCGGCGTTCGTGCTGGTGAGCATCGGCGTGGTGGTGCTGCGGCACAAACGGCCGGACCTCAGGCGCGGTTACCGGGTGCCGTTCGCGCCGGTGCTGCCGATCGTCTCGGCGCTGCTGTGCTTCTACCTGATGCTCAACCTAACCACGCTGACCTGGGTGCGTTTCGTGGTCTGGCTTGCGGCGGGCGTGGCGATCTACTTCGCCTACGGACGGCGCCACGCGCGGGTGGGGCTGGAGGCGGACTGACCCGTGCCGCGCTAGTATCGCCGCGTCGTCATCGTGACTACCTTCGAGGAGTATCGGATGAAGCCTTCGAGTCCTGTCCTGGTGCGCGGTTGCGCGCTGTCGCTGCTGGTCGGCCTGGCGATCGCCTTCCCTGGCGCTTCGGCATTCGCCGCCACGCCGGACCTCGATGCCATCCGGCAACAGGTCGAAGCGCAGCACGATGAAGCGGTCAAGCGGCTGCAGGACTGGATCGCGATGCCGTCGATCGCGGCCGAAAACCTCAACTCGCGCGAAGGTGCGCAGTACATGGCGCAGCTGGCCCGCGACGCCGGTTTCCAGAAGGTCGAGATCATCGACACCGATGGCAAGCCGGGGGTGTTCGCCACGCTCGATGCCGGCGCGGAGAAGACGGTCGGTCTTTACTTCATGTACGACGTGAAGCAGTTCGATGTATCCGAGTGGAGCTCGCCGCCGCTCGAAGCGAAGATCGTCGACAGGCCCGGACTCGGCAAGGTCATGGTCGGGCGCGGCGCGGTCAACCAGAAAGGGCCGGAATCCGCGTTCCTCGCCGCGCTGCATGCGATCCGCGATGCCGGGCAGGCGATGCCGGTGAACCTGGTGCTGGTCGCGGAGGGCGAGGAGGAGATCGGTTCGCCGCACATCGGGCAGCTGGTGCATCGCCCGGAAGTAGAGGCGGCGCTGCGCGACACGATCGGCGTGTTCATGCCGATGGCGCTGCAGGGGCTCGATGGCGAAGTCACGGTGGCCCTGGGCGCGAAGGGTGTGGTCGAACTCGAACTGGTCGCCAGCGGCGAGAAGTGGGGGCGCGGGCCGAGCAGGGACATCCATTCCTCGCTCAAGGCGATGGTCGACGCCCCGGCGTGGCGCCTGGTCAAGGCGCTGGACACGCTGGTGTCCGACGACGGCAACACGGTCACCATCGATGGCTACCCCGAGGTGCCGCCGCTCAGCGAGCAGGACAAGGCGATGATCGCCGCGGCGGTCGCCAGGACCAGCGAGGCCACGGCCAGGAAGCAGTTGGGCGTGCAGCACTGGATCGACGACCTGTCGTGGCAGCAGGCGAACGAACGCCTGGTGTCGCAGCCGACCGTCAACATCGAGGGACTCGTTGGCGGCTACACCGGTCCCGGCGGCAAGACCGTGCTGCCGCATCGCGCCGTCGCCAAGATCGACATGCGCCTGGTGCCGGGCATGAAGATGGACGACGCGGTTGCCGCATTGAAGGCGCACCTGGCCAAGCGCGGTTACGGCGACATCGAGGTCAACGTCAGCGGCGGCTACGACTCCACCAGCACGCCGGTGGACGCGCGCCTGATCCAGGCACAGCTGGCGTTGCTCAGGCGCAACGGCCTGGACCCGCTGCTGTGGCCGCGCCTGGCAGGTTCCTATCCCGGATACGTGTTCACCGATCCGCCGCTGGGCCTCGCCTCGGGGCATTTCGGGCTTGGCCACGGTGGCGGCGCCCACGCACCCGATGAGTACTACCTGATCGAGTCGTCCAACCCGAAGGTGCAGGGCTATGACGGCGCGACGATGTCGTTCGTCGAGTACCTGTACGAGCTGGGGAAGTAGGGCCGCGATCGCCAGGCGCTACGCGCGGGTCGCGACGCCGGGCAGCCCGGCCCGGCCGTGCGCGGGCAGGGCGTGGCTTCGGCTTGACCCATGTCAGGGATGGGAGGCGGGGCGGGGCGCAGAATTCATGCCATCGAAGGAAGCCCCTTCGGCCCATGCCCACTTTCGCAAACCATCCGGGAGCCCGTCATGAAGCACATCAACTTCCATGTCCTGTGCCTCGCCACGTTCATCGTCGCGGCGATCGCGTTCGGCTTCGCCGTCTCGCACGCCGGCACGGCGGATGCCGTCCAGGCCCAGTCGGGGCCGTCGTCGATGCTGACGCCGTTCTGAGCAATGCCGCGGGTGATCGGCCCGGGCACGAAAGGAAGCGGCGCGGCGTGCGATACGCCGCTGCCGCTTGCAGGGTAGGATGCCGCGCATCGACCGGACTGGATGGTGCGCCCTGGAAATCTCGCGACTGAAGCCGCTCCTGCAAGCGGGTGGCGTGAAGCGATCACCTGGGCGCGCGCTCGTCGTGCTGCTGGTGCTGCAGCTGGTGGCCTGTGCCACTGGGCAGGACGGCGATGCCGCGAATGCTTCGACGATCACCGGCGATGACGCCTGGACATTCGAGGGCACGCCCGCCTGGCAGGACGAGTTCGACTACACCGGCCGTCCGGATCCTGCGAAATGGGGCCATGACCTCGGCGGCGACGGCTGGGGCAACCACGAACTCCAGGCGTATACCGACCGCATCGACAATGCGTCCGTCGGCGACGGCGTGCTGACCATCACCGCGCACAGGCAGGACGGTGGTGCGAACGGGTACACCTCCGCGCGGCTGGTGTCGAAGGGCAAGGGCGACTTCCTCTACGGCCGCATCGAGGCGCGGGCGAAGCTGCCGTCGGGGCGCGGCACCTGGCCGGCGATCTGGATGCTACCGACCGGGCAGGCCCATGGCGGCTGGCCGGCGTCGGGCGAGATCGACATCATGGAGCACGTCGGCTACGACCCGGGGCGCGTGCACGTGAGCGTGCACGCCAAGGCCTACAACCACGTCATCGGCACGCAGAAGACCTCGATCACCGCGGTGCCCGGCGCGATGTCCGGCTTCCACCGCTATCGCGTCGACTGGACGCCCGCGGGCATCCGTGGCTACATCGACGACGCGCAGGTGTTCGCGTTCGCCAACGAAGGCAGCGGCCCCGACGCGTGGCCGTTCGACCGCCGCTTCCACCTGCTGCTCAACCTCGCCGTTGGCGGTGACTGGGGCGGGAAGCTGGGCGTCGACGCCGACGCCTTTCCCGCCTCGATGCAGGTCGACTACGTGCGGGTGTACCGGCTGGTCGAGCGCTGATCGCCGATGTTCCGCGCGACCTGGCCAGGCTGCGTCAGGCCACCAGTTCGACCACGGGCGCGAAGCCGCCGTAGACCAGGCGCTTGCCGTCGAACGGCATCGGGTTCTTCGCCGGGTCCACGCGTGGATCCGGATCGCTCATCATCTTCTTCATGCCCGCGTCGCGGGTGGCCTTGTCGGGCCACTCGATCCACGAGAACACCACCGTCTCGTCGTCCTGCGCCTGCACGGCCTTGCGGAAGTCGGTCTGCTTGCCGACGGGTACGTCGTCGCCCCAGCACTCCAGCACGCGGGTCGCGCCGTAGTCGATGAAGACCGAATCGCCGGTCTTTGCATGCTCGATGAACTTCTGCCGGTTGGCGGTGGGGACGGCAATCACGAAACCATCGATGTAGCTCATGGCATTGCTCCTGTTCGGTTGGATGGGGTGTGCACGCGGCGGCTCACGCGCCGTCCGGGATATCCGGTTCGACCAGCTTGCCCAGCAGCACCAGCGATTCCTGCCAGCCGAGGTAACACTGGTCGACGGGGATGACGTCGGGGATGCCTTCCTGGACCACGTGCAGCTCGGTGCCACATGACACCTCCGTGAGGGTGACGGTGACGTTCATTTCGCCGGGCAGGCCGGGGTCGTCGAAGCGGTCGTTGTAGCGGATGCACCGGTTCGGCACGAGTTCGACATAGGTGCCGCCGAACGAGTGGCTGTGGCCGGTTGAGAAGTTGGTGAACGACATCCTGTAGGTTCCGCCGACCTTGGCGTCGAGGTGCTCGACCCTGGCGGTGAAGCCGTTGGGCGGCAGCCACTTGACCTTCGCATCGGCGTCGAGGAAGGCGCGGTAGACGCGTTCGGCCGGGGCGCGCAGGACGCGGTGCAGTTCCACTGTGCCGGGCATGGGGGTCTCCTGTGTGTGGGCTTTCACCGGGGATGACGAACGGGCGGGTGCGAAATCGACAGCCAACGGGCGCACGCGC
>DATCYC010000166.1:0-7306 GCA_036570525.1 Luteimonas sp. | reverse complement strand
TCGCGCTCGTGGCGGTGGAAGGCCTCGATCCCGCCTTCCTGTGATACCCGCTCGCTTTCGTCGTTGAAGATCACCGCGTCGCCGTCGAAGGCGATGCGCAGCTGGTCGTGCCGGTGCGCCGGCGCCTTGGCCGGCAGGATCGTCGCCGCGGCCACGCCGTGCTCCAGCGCGCCGCGCACCGATTCGGGGTTGGCCGACAGGAACAGCTGCGCGCCGAACGGCTTGATGTACGGCCAGGTCGGCGCGCCGGAGGTGAACGTCGCGCGCGAGATCGACAGGCCGTGGTGCTGGATCGAGTTGAATACGCGCAGGCCGGTGTCCGAGGAATTGCGCGAAAGCAGGATCACTTCCACCCGCGGCGACTCGGCGGGCGCGCCGTCGTTGAGCGCGAGCAGCTTGCGCACCAGCGGGAAGGCGATGCCAGGCTCGAGCACGTCGTCCTCGCGGCTACGCTGGTGTTCGGCGTAGGCGTCGATGCCCTGCGCCTCGAACAGGGTGTTGCTCTCCTCGAGGTCGAACAGCGCGCGCGAGGAAATGGCGACAGTGAGCAGGCCGGCGGGCGTATCGAACATGGCGGCATTGTGCCCCGAAACGGTCGCAGCGACTGCGACGGCACGCCCGGAGCGGCCGCGGTGGAAGGCCGCGGCGTTCACGGGCATCATCGGGACGCCCTTCCCCCCCCGCGACGCCGGTCCATGACGATCCCGAAAACCTTCAAGGCCTTCCGCATCCACAGCGACAAGTCCGGCTACCGCAGCGGCATCGAGCGGGTCTCGCTGGACGACTTGGCGCCCGGCGAGATCGTGATCCGAAGCGCGTACTCGTCCGTCAATTTCAAGGACGCGCTGGCCGGCACCGGCAAGGGCAGGATCCTGCGTCGATTCCCGCTGGTCGGCGGCATCGACGTCGCCGGCCACGTGGTCGCGTCGGCGGACGCGAAGTTCCGCGAAGGCGACGCGGTGCTGGTCACCGGCTCGGGCCTGAGCGAAACCCGCGACGGCGGCTACTCGGAATACGCGCGGCTCGAATCGCGCTGGGCGGTCGCGCTGCCGGCCGGGCTGGACCTGCGCGAAAGCATGATCCTCGGCACCGCCGGCTTCACCGCCGCGCTGGCGCTGCTGCGCATGGAGGAAAACCGCCAGTCGCCGCAACTCGGGCCGCTCGCGGTGACCGGCGCGACCGGCGGCGTCGGCTCGCTGGCTGTCGACATCTTCAGCAGCGCCGGCTACACGGTGCATGCGATCAGCGGCAAGCCCGAGCACGCAGATTACCTGGAAGCCATCGGTGCCGCCGAAGTCCTCGGCCGCGATGCGCTGGCTACCAGCAACCCCATGGAGTCGGCGCGCTTCGGCGGCGGCCTGGACAACGTCGGCGGGCCGATGCTTGCCAGCCTGCTCGCGCAGACCGAGCCCTATGGCAACGTCGCCAGCGCGGGCCTCGCCGCCAGCCACGAGCTTCCGGCCACGGTGATGCCCTTCATCATCCGCGGCGTGTCGCTGCTGGGCGTGGCCTCGGCCGGCACCGCGCGCGACATCCGCGACGAGGTCTGGCGACGCCTGGCCTCGGGCTGGAAACCGCGCAACCTGGACCGCATCTGCACGCGCGAGGCGACGCTGGAACAGCTTCCGGACGTGTTCGACACCATGCTGGCCGGCGGGTCGATGGGGCGGACGCTGGTCGATCTCCGGCCACAGCCCCCGGAAGCCGCCTGAGCGGCCGGCTTGCGGCCGGCACGCCCGCGGCTACAATCTCCACGCACCCAACGGGGAACATCATGGCGCGCATTCTGATCGTGGACGATTCGCCCTCCCAGCTCATGGGAATCCGCCGCATCGTCGAAAAGCTGGGCCACGAGGCACTGACCGCCGAGGATGGCGCGGCCGGCGTCGAGGCCGCCAAGCGCGAGCTGCCCGACCTGATCCTGATGGACGTGGTGATGCCGAACCTCAACGGCTTCCAGGCCACCCGTTCGATCACCCGCGACCCGAGCACGAAGCACATCCCCGTGGTCCTGGTCACCACCAAGGACCAGGACACCGACCGCGTCTGGGGCATGCGCCAGGGCGCCAAGGCCTACCTGACCAAGCCGTTCTCGGAATCGGAGCTGGCCGAAGCGATCGTCGGCACGATCGGTGGCGGCGCGACAGGTGCTCCGCCCGAGCCGGAGCCGCCAACCGCGGCTTGATCCCGAGCGTAGGATGGGTAGAGCGAAGCGAAACCCATCACCCCGCGTGCAATCACCGGCCAAGACGATGGGTTTCGCTTCGCTCTACCCATCCTACGGATCATGATTGCCGGCGCGCCTACTCCCGCCGCCACTTGCCGGCGAACGCATCCCTGAGGGTTCCGTAAGCTTCGCGCTGGGCGTCGCCTTCCGGCGCCGGAGCCTGGACTTCAAGCTCGACGATCTGGTCGCCGGCGGCCGAGTTGCCGTTGGGCAGCCCACGTCCGCGCAGGCGCAGCTTGCGGCCGGCCTCGGAGCCGGCCGGGATCTTCAGCTCGACCTTGCCGCCGAGCGTGGGCACGCTGATCGTCGCGCCGAGCGCGGCTTCCCACGGCGCCACCGGCAGCGTGTAGATGATGTTGCGGCCATCGACCTCGAACTGCGGATGCGCGGCGTATTCGATTTCCAGCAGCAGGTTGCCGCCGCGCGTACCCTGCCCGGCCAGCCGGATCACCTGCCCCGGCCGGATGCCCTTGGGCACGCGCACGTCGAAGGTCTTGCCGTTGAGCCCGACGCGGACGCTGTCGCCGCGGTATACCGCCTCCAGCGACACCGCCAGGCGCGCACGCAGGTCGGCGGGGCCGTGCGCGCCGCGCGCCTGCTGCTGCGAGTAGCCACCGCCGCCGGCCTGGCGCCGGAACAGGCTTTCGAAGAAATCACTGAAACCGCCACCCGCGCCACCACCGGCGAAGACCTCGTCGAAATCGAAGCCTTCCGGCGCACCGCCATGGCCGTAACCGTAGCCGCCGGGCGGCGGCTGCACCTCGTCGCCGGGTCGGTAGCCGCGGGTGCGCAGCTGGTCGTAGGCGGCGCGCTTCTGCGGGTCGCGCAGCGCCTCGTAGGCCTCGTTGACGGCCTTGAACTGCTCCTCCGCGCCGGCTTCCTTGCTGACATCCGGGTGGTACTTGCGTGCCAGCCTGCGGTACGCGGTCTTGATCTCGGCGTCGCCCGCGCTGGGCTCGACGCCCAGGATGTCGTAGTAGTCCTTGAACTGCATCGTGATCGTTGCTCCAGCGACAGCGGCCCGCGACCTTTCCATCGCGGACCCGGATTATCCGCCTTCCGCCCGCAAGCGTGGTGAAAGCGCGACCGCACCGGACCCGGATGCGGCGCGATCTCCACGGAGGTAGGTGCGCCATGCGTGATTTCAACCCTGCGTTGACGCCGTCTTTCTGCCCCGGGACTAGACTGCGTCCACCTCCGAAGGAACTTCCCGCATGCCTATCCAGCCCGGCGACCCGATCCCCGAATCACGCCTGCAGCGCATCGACGAAGGCGTCGAGATCATCGACACCCCCAGCCTGTTCGACGGCAAGAAGGTGGTCCTGTTCGCCGTCCCCGGCGCGTTCACACCTACCTGTTCCGAGAAGCACCTGCCCGGCTTCATCCAGCATTTCGACGAGTTCCGCGCCAAGGGCATCGAGGTGGCCTGCATGTCGGTCAACGACCCGTTCGTGATGCAGGCCTGGGGCCAGAGCCAGCACGCACCCGAAGGCCTGCTGATGCTGGCCGACGGCAACGGCGAGTTCGCGCGCGCGCTGGGGCTGGAAATGGACGCAAGTTCCTTCGGCATGGGCATGCGCGCCAAGCGCTTTTCCCTGTACGCCGAGGACGGCGTCGCCCGCATCGTCAACGTCGAGGCGCCCGGCGAGTTCCGCGTGTCCTCGGCCGAGCACATGCTCGGCCAACTTTCCTGACCCGAGGAGTCCCCCATGGCCAAGCAAGCTGCGAAGAAGAAGGCAGCCAGCCCCGCCTCTCCTGTCACCGCCACCGCCACGCTGCGCGCCCGCGCGCGCAAGAACATCGACGAAGGCGCGATCACCGAAAGCTATGCCGCCGAGCCGAGCGCATCGCGATCGACAGCTATCGCGAGATGATCAACTACGTCGGCGAGCGCGACACCACCACCAAGCGCATCCTCGAGGAAATCCTCGCGCAGGAGGAGGAGCACGCGGACGAGTTCGCGGATTTGCTGGACGGGTGGATCGGCTGAGCCTGGGCCACGCGGCACGCCGGCCAGCGCCCAGCCACGGGACACAACACCTCCTGTAGGAGCGGCTTCAGCCGCGAGCTTTCGCCTTGGCTCCTCCCCCTGCGAAGGCAGGGGGAGGCTGGGAGGGGGTACCCACGGTTCGCGGCGATGCCCGAAGGCACCCCTCCCCAACCCTCCCCTGCCTTCGCAGGGGAGGGAGCAAAAAGCTCGCGGCTGAAGCCGCTCCTACAGGCTCGTCTGGCTGCGACGCTAGGGAAGCACGCGGAACCGCAAACTTGCCCACGCGCCGCTCTCCGCCAGTGCGGTAAGCGTGTGGTCGCCGGCTTCGTCGAAGTCGTGCGAGAACGACCTGGCACCCTCCGTTTCGCCGATCCGGCGCCCGTCGAGCAGCCACTGCACGCGCGCGCCGGTGCCCAGCGCACGCAGTGACAGCCGCACTGGATGGCGGCTGCCCGGCGCGCGCGCCAGGGTCGCCCTGTCGTTGATGCCTTCGATGCGCAATTCCTGCACCGCACCGCGTCCGTCCGCCATGCAGTCGTCTGCCAGCGGCGGCAGCCGCGATGCACGACGCTCCGCGATCGTCAGCCACGGTGAAGCCAGCGCGGGCCAGCGCGCGATCTCGGCGCTTCGCCTGTCGTGCGGCAGGGAGCAGGCTGCCGACACCCGTTCGCCGGTGCGCACGTCGACATCGAACCGCTCGCGCCCCGCGCTCCACAGCCGCGCGCCGCGCTCGGCGAACGTGGTGGGAACGACGCCGTCGAGCGTCCATGCCTTCATCCTTCGCTGGCACAGCGCCGGCGGCAGTCCGGCGGCCGCGGTGCCGAGCGGCCAGCAGATTTCCGTTTCGACGACATTGGGCGGCGGCGATCGCTGCACGTTGTCGCCGCGCCTGCGCGGCAGGCTGTCGATGACCTCGAACATCAGCGGCAGCGCGGTGACCGCCCCGTACTGCCCGGGCAGCGGCGTGCCGTCCGGTCGCCCCACCCATACGCCGACGGTGTGCCGACGCGTGCCGCCGATGGCCCAGGCGTCGCGGAAGCCGTAGCTGGTCCCCGTTTTCCACGCCACCCGAGGGCGGCCGCTGCGGTCGAAGGTATCGGCGCGCTCGCCGGGGCGCGGGTTGGCTTCGAGCATCGTGCGCACGATCCACGCGGCGCCGGGCGACATGACGCGCCGGTCGATGCGCGCGTCGCCGGGCGTGTAACGGACGTGCCCGGCGATGCCGTCGCGGTTGAGCGATGCAAAGGCGCCCACCAGGTCCTCGAGCCGCGCACCCGTGCCACCAAGGATCAGCGACAGGTTCGGTTTCGCACCGCGCGGAAACTTCAGCGAGATGCCGGCGTTGTCCAGCCGCGCCGAAAAGCGCGCCGGGCCGACGCGATCGAGCAGGTCGACGGCGGGAATGTTCAGCGACAGCCGCAGCGCCTGCGCCGCGCCGACCGGGCCGTTGAACGCACCACCGAAGTTGCCCGGCCGGTAGCCGTCGAACGACTGCGGCGCGTCGACCAGCAGGCTTTCCGAATGGATCAGCCCGTCGTCGAGCGCCATGCCGTACAGGAACGGCTTGAGCGTGGAGCCGGGCGACCGCCAGGCCTGCACCATGTCGACGTCGCCGTGCCGCGCCTTGTCGCCGAACGCGACCGAGCCGACGTAGGCGCGCGCTTCCATCGTCGCGTTGTCGACCACCAGCAGCGCCGCCGAAGTGCGCGGCGGCAGGTCGGAGAAGTAGGACGTGACGCGCTCTTCCAGCGTGCGCTGCAGGCCCGGATCGAGCGTGGAATGGATGCGCGCGGACGCCGGATGCACGTTGCGCAGGCGCCGCGCCAGCAGCGCCGCCGACAGCGGTGCGTGCAGGCTGCGCGAAACGACCGCCTCGATCTTCGCGTCCTCGACCTGCGCCCGCGTCCACACGCCCAGCTCGGCCATGCGATCGAGCACCTTGTCGCGCGCTGCGCGCGCGCCTTCCGGGTTGCGATCCGGGCGCCAGCGGCTCGGCGCCTGCGGCAGCACGGTCAGCAGCGCCGCCTCCGCACGCGACAGGCGCGCCGCCGGCTTGCCCAGGTAGGCACGGCTGGCCGTCTCGACGCCCTCGATGGTGCCGCCGAACGGCGCGCGTTCGAGGTAGAGCGTCAGGATCTCGCGCTTGGACAGGTGCGCCTCGAGCTGCAGCGCGCGCAGGATCTGCCGCGCCTTGCCCCACGGCGTGCGCGTGCTCGCCTCCGGATCGGTCTCGAGGATGCGCGCCACCTGCATGGTCAGCGTCGACCCGCCGGACACCACGTGGCCGCTGCGCAGCATCTGCCAGGTCGCGCGCAACAGCGACAGCGGATTGACGCCGGGGTGATGCCAGAACCAGCGGTCCTCGTAGTTCAGCAGCGTCTGCAGGTACAGCGACGAAACCGCGTCCGGATCGGCCGGATAACGCCAGACGCCCTTGGCGTCGGCGAACGCCCGCAGCGGCGTCCCGTCGCGCGCGACCACCACGGTGCTCGTATCGCGCGCCTCGGGCAGCTTCGGCGGGAAGGCGAAATCGAGAAGCAGCAGCGACAGCAGGAACGCGACCGCGCCCCAGCGCAGCCAGGGGAGGAGTCGGCGCCAGCCGCGACGCGAATATCCCTGCCCGTCCACGACGTTGTCGATACCCACGCCGGATACGGAACTGTCATTCCCGCGCAAGCGGGAACCCAGCGCCTTCAGCGTTTTCCATGTTGGCCGGTAGAGCGACAAGTCACTAGGTTCCCGCTTGCGCGGGAATGACGGTCAAAAGCACAGTCCGCTTTTCCCGATTCCCGACTCCAACCTGCTGGTCCGCCCTCAGCCTGCTGCGTCCAGCCCTTCTCCCGCCTGCGGGAGAAGGTGGCCCGGAGGGCCGGATGGGGGCGCTTTTCGTACAGGGCCTGATCCCTCAACCCGCACCTCTCCCGCAAGCGGAAGACGGTGCCCCGCCCTCACGGCTGCACCACGGTAATGCTCGCCGGCACCGCCTTGCCCACCCCCCGCAGGTCCGGACGATACATGTCCTCGACCAGCGGCGGCGGCACGGTGTAGGTACCCGGGGTCACCGCGCGGACCAGGTAGAACACGCGCGC
>DATCYC010000165.1:0-9827 GCA_036570525.1 Luteimonas sp. | reverse complement strand
GTCACCGACGCGCGCAGGCTCATCTTGTGCTTGATCTCCTGCGCGGTGAAGCCGGCGAAGTCCTTCTCGACGATGAAGCCCTGGATGCCGTCGTCGGTCTGCGCCCAGACGATGGCGATGTCGGCCAGGTTGCCGTTGGTGATCCACATCTTGGAACCGTTGATGACCCAGTCGCCGCCGTCCTTCTTCGCATTGGTCTTCATGTTGGCAGGGTCGGAGCCGCCGTGCGCTTCGGTCAGGCCGAAGCAGCCGATGACCTTGCCGGCGGCCATGTCGGGCAGCCAGCGCTGCTTCTGCTCCTCGGTGCCGTAGGCGAAGATCGGGTGCATGCACAGCGACGACTGCACGCTGGCGAAGCTGCGCAGGCCGCTGTCGCCGCGCTCGAGTTCCTGGCAGATCAGGCCGTAGCTGACACCGTTGAGGCCGGCACCGCCGTATTCCTCCGGCAGGGTCGCGCCAAGCAGGCCGAGGCCGGCGATCTCGGGGATCAGTTCGGTCGGGAAGCGTCCCTGGTCGAAGCAGTCGCCGATGATCGGCAGCACGCGCTCGTCGGTGAACCGGGCCACGGTGTCCTGGACGGCGCGCTCCTCTTCGCTGAGCAGGGAGCGGACGTCGTACAGGTCGTAGGGGTGCAGGGCCATGGCGGGTTCTTCGGTTCCGTAAAAGCGGCCATTTTAGCCCTTGTCCGGGCTCGGTGACCCACGCCGGCAACCACGGGACGAAAAAGGGGCCGGATTGCTCCGGCCCCTCGGCTTTCCCCGCTGGCAGTTCGCTCAGCCGCGCTCGGCGGCACCACCCGCGGCGGCGGTCTGCGTCACCACCTGGCCGTCGATCACCGGCAGGCGGTCGCCGGGCTTCTGGTCCATGCGGATGGTCTGCTCCGTGCCCTCGTAGCGGTAGGTCACGTCGTAGCCCACGGTCTTGTCCTGCGTGCCCAGCGAGATGCGGCTGCCGGGCTTGCTGCCCATGCGCATCGTGTCGGTGCTGCCATCCGCGGTGCGATAGGTCACGTCGTAGCCGACCACGTGGCTGGACTCGGACGTGTCGGTGACGGTGTGGCACTGGCGCTCGGTGCGGTTCACCACCTGGCCGCCGACGTGGTTGCGGTCGACGCGGTTGCCGACATAGCCGCCGGCCACGGCGCCGGCCGCGGTCGCGACCTTCTTGCCTCTGCCGCCGCCGACCTGGTTGCCGACCAGGCCACCGATGATCGCACCGGCCACGGTGCCGCCGACGTTGCCGTCGCGCTCGGGCAGGCGCTCCTGCACCACGACGTCGTTGCAGACCTCGCGCGGGGTCGAGCTGGTCGAGGTCTCGCGAACCGGGTCGGTGCCGATGACGGTGGCGTAGAGCTTCTCGGTCTCGGTGATCGGCTCCACGGCCACCACGTTGGCGTAGGCCACGCGGCCGCCGTCGGGGATGCTGTTGTCGAACAGGGCCGCGTCGTCCTGGGCCAGGCCCTGGCCGTCGAGGCCGCCGGGTCCGATGGCGGCATCGGCGGTGTCCGGGCCACGGGCCTGCTGGAACGCGGCGACGGAAACGCCGCCCACCAGCAGCGCGGCAATGGCAATGGCGATGGTGTTCTTGTTCATGAGCCTCTCCTGATGGCGGATGTGCCGCTCTTGTGTGCACGACAATTCCAGCATCCTCTACCTGAATGGAGCTTCCCCGCCACCGCTCGAAACTGACGCCACGATGAATCCACGCCGTACATCCGCCCGGTGGTAGCGTGGTGCGCCCCCACGTCGTCCTCTCCAGCCAAACGGGAATCGATCATGCCCAATCCCCTGCTCGCCCCCCTGATGCGCTGGTTCGGCCGGCTGAGCTATCCCAAGCTGTTCCTGCTGACCGCGGCGCTGTTCGTCGGCGATGTCCTCGTGCCGGACATGATTCCCTTCGTCGACGAGCTGCTGCTCGGGCTCGGCACGCTGCTGCTGGCCAACTGGAAGCGGGTGCGGCCAGGGCGCGGCGAAACCATCGAGGGCGAGTCCGGCCGCCGGGACTGACACCATGCTGGTCGACAGCCATTGCCACCTCGACGCAGGCGAGTTCGACCGCGATCGCGACGAAGTGATCGCGCGGGCCCGGGCCGCGGGGGTCGCGCGCCAGGTCGTGCCCGCGATCCACGCCGCTGGCTGGCCGAAGCTGCGCGACATCTGTGCCGGCACGAACGGGCTGTTCCCCGCCTACGGCCTGCATCCGATGTTCCTCGCCGAACATCGTCCGGAACACCTCTCGCAGCTGCGCGACTGGATCGAGCGCGAGCACCCCGTCGCCGTCGGCGAATGCGGGCTCGATCATTTCGTCGAGGGCCTGGA
Organism: Luteimonas sp.; assembly: GCA_036570525.1. Classification (GTDB taxonomy): domain Bacteria; phylum Pseudomonadota; class Gammaproteobacteria; order Xanthomonadales; family Xanthomonadaceae; genus Luteimonas. Next base: position 7,509 of record DATCYC010000165.1, on the reverse strand, counting down.
CCACGACGCGCAGCAGAGCTGTTTCGAAGGCCAGCTGGCATTGGCGCGCGAATACGACCTGCCGGTGATCGTGCACGCGCGGCGAGCGGTGGATGCGGTGGTCGCGTCGATCCGCAGCGTCGGCAAGCTGCGCGGCGTGGTGCACAGCTGGTCGGGCAGCCGGCAGCAGGCCGAACAGCTGTGGGACCTGGGCTTCCTGCTCGGCATCGGCGGCCCGGTCACGTACGAGCGCGCGCGCCGCCTGCGTGAACTGGTCGCGGGGATGCCGCTGGAACACCTGCTGCTGGAAACCGACGCACCCGACCAGTCCGACAGCGCGATCCGCGGCCAGCGCAACGAGCCGGCGCGGCTCCGAACCGTGTGCGAGACGATCGCGGAGCTGCGCGGCGTGCCGGTGGAGGAAATTTCCAGCGCCACGACCGGCAATGCCGAGAGGCTGTTCGGCCCGATGCCGGCCGAACGAGCCGCAAACATCCCGTAGGAGAGGCGGGAGCAGCGAGCCTTTGCTCCGTGCTCTTGCAGGAGCTTCGCGGCTTCCGCCGCTCCTACCGGGGTGCGGCCTGTGCGTCGGCAGGCTTGTGCCGCAACAGCAGCTCCAGCACCTTGCCCACGGCGGCGAACGCAAACGCCCCGGTGATGTGCGTCGCTGCCCCCAGCCCTGCCCCGCAGTCGAGCTTGAGCACAGCGTCGGCGCCCAGCTGCGGGCGGGTGCCGCAGACGCTGCCGTCGGACTGCGGGTAGCGCACGTTTTCCAGCGAGTACACCGCCGGCACGCTGAAGTAGCGCTTCGGTCCGCTGGGAAACCGGAACTCGGTACGCAGCTTGCGCCGGATCAGCGCCAGCATCGCGTCGTGTTCGGTCTTCGACAGGTCGCGCACGCGCACCAGGGTCGGGTCGATGCGGCCGCCGGCGGAACCCACCGTCACGATCGGCTGCTTGCGGCGCCGGCACCAGGCGATCATCTCGACCTTGCTGCGGAAGCTGTCGCAGGCGTCGAGCACCACGTCGAAGCCATCGCCCACCAGCGACTCCATGTTCGAAGGCGTCAGGAAGCTGGCCACCGGGCGCACGTCGGCCTGCGGATTGATCGCGCGGCAGCGCTCGGCCATCGCGTCCGCCTTGCCGCGGCCGTACTGGCCTTCGAGCGCGGGCAGCTGGCGGTTGGTGTTCGACACGCACAGGTCGTCGGCGTCGACCAGCGTGAGCGCGCCCACGCCGCTGCGCGCCAGCGCCTCGACCGCCCACGAACCGACGCCGCCCAGGCCGATGACGGCCACGTGCGACGCGGCCAGCCTCTCGAGAGTGCCGCGGCCATAAAGCCGGTCGATGCCGGAGAAACGTTCCTGCCAGGAAGCATCCATCCGTCCAGTTTACCGGCGCCGGCCGCATGCTATCGTCGCCGGAGCCAAACAGGAGCCAGCCATGTCCACCCCGCCCGAAGCGAGCCCCGCCAAGCCGGCCAAGCCGTCCGCTGCCAGCCGCTACCTGTTCGTGTTCCTGGTCGGCCTGGTGATCGGCGCCGTTGCGCTGGTGATGATCCTGCGCACCGTCGAGGCAAGGAAGACCTGGCAGGATCATTACCCGCATGCAGCGATGCACCTGTTCGATGCGCACATGGCGCAGCTCAAGGCCAGCACCGAAGCCAACCGCTGCGGCGCGACCGACACGCTGCCGCACCTGCAGGCACTGCGCGTGGTGGCCAACGACCTGGAGCCGGCATTCGGCGATCTCGGCGAAGACACGCGCTTCGCCAAGCACGCCAGCGACCTGCGCGCCGTGCTCGACTCGACGCTGGCTGCACCACCGCTCAACTGCACCGGCGTCGGCGCCGCGATGGGAAAGATCGGCGAGGCCTGCAAGGCCTGCCATCAGGATTTCCGCAGCTAGGCAAGCGTTCGTGCGACGCGTCGCCGCGACGGAAATGAACCTGCACTGACAATCACGACGCCACCTGTCCGGAACGGCGCGCGATTGACCGTCGGTTCACGGCGCAACGCCTAATGTCCTGCCGAGGAGCCACCGGCTCCGTCCCAACACGACAGGAGATCGGCATGAACATTCGACTGCTTGGCGCCACCACGCTCGCCGCAGCCCTCGCGACCGCAGGCTGCGCCACCTCGCCCGGCTACGGCGGCGGCTACAGCAGCGCCCCTTCCTACGGCAGCAGCGTCTGCACCGACTGCGGCACGGTCACGCGCATCCAGGCCGTTGCCCGCGGCGAGAACGTCCCCAACGCGACCGGCGCGGTCCTGGGCGGTATCGTCGGGGCGGTGGCCGGACACGAGATTTCCGACAAGACCGGCGGCAGCAAGGGCAACCAGAACATCGCCGCCGCGGCCGGCGCGGTCGGCGGCGCGATCGCGGGCAACGCGATCCAGAACCGGGTCCAGGAAGGCACCACCTACCGCATCACCGTGCGCATGGAGAACGGCAACCTGCGCACCGTGCAGCAGACCGACCTGGCGGGCATCCGCGAGGGTTCTTACGTACGCATCAGCGGTGGCCGCGCATCGCTGCGCTGAGCGTCGCCCAATAACGGAAAAGGCCCGCCTGATGGCGGGCCTTTCTTTCGTCGATCTGCTTCCGGCTGCCGGTGGCGAAATCGCCGCAGGCCTCCAGCCGACCCTACAGCGGCTCTACCGCATCGGCCTGCAGGCCCTTCTGGCCCTGCACGACGGTGAAGCTGACCTTCTGGCCTTCCGCCAGGCTCTTGAAGCCCTCGGTCCGGATCGCGCGGAAATGGACGAAGACATCCTCGCCATTCTCGCGGCTGATGAATCCGAAGCCCTTGGCATCGTTGAACCACTTCACGGTTCCGGTTTCACGCTCTGACATCTGCATCGCTCCCTGTAACGGTTTGTTCTGGACGTCTTGACGGCAGCTGGTCGCAAGGAGGAAACGGGGAGCAGACGGTGTCGCAGATCGGTGGCGGGACGGTGGGCAGTGCAGCACGGATCAGGCACATCCAGGCCACGATTCACGGTGACCTTGACAAACACAGCGCCTGCAAACTACCCCGGCATTTGTGAAAATGCAATCACGCGCAAGGCATCCCCGGACGCCGCCAGACCGCATTCCAAGGCCCCCGTACCAGCAAAGGAAATCCGATGGACCTGCATGCCCTGTGGTACGTACTCGCCGCACTGATGGTGATCGTCGGCCTTGCCGGCACCATCCTGCCCGCCCTGCCCGGCCTGCCGCTGGTGTTCGGCGGCATGTTGCTGGCGGCCTGGGCCGACGGTTTCGAACGCGTGGAATGGTGGTGGCTGCTGGTCCTCGGTGCGCTGACCGCACTGTCGATGGTGATCGATTTCTGGGCCACCGCCGCCGGTGCGAAACGGGTGGGGGCAAGCCGCAAGGCCGTGGTCGGCGCGGTGGTCGGCACCGTGGCCGGGCTGTTCTTCGGCCCGATCGGCCTGTTCGCCGGGCCCTTCGTCGGTGCGCTGCTCGGCGAACTCTGGCACGGGCGCAGCATCGACGGCGCGCGCGTCGGACAGGCGACGAAGGTCGGCTTCGGCACCTGGATGGGGATCGTGTTCGGCATCGTGCTCAAGCTCGGCCTGGCGTGCACGATGTTCGTGCTGTTCGCGTGGGCGTGGTACGCCTGAGCTTCACGCCGCGAAACGGGCGCGATTGCGACAGTCGTGGCGCATCGCGTCCGCGGCGGCGGATACACTGCGCCACGTCCTGCCGACATCCAGCCACGAACGCGACGCTCCCATCATTGCCTCGAGACGACCGCCCGTGACCCGCCTGCTGTCCTGTTGCCTCGCCCTGTTCGCCTGCATCCTGGCGGCGACCACGCCTGCTGCGTTCGCCGCCCGGCAAACCGCCGAAACCGCCACGCAGGCGCCGGCACCGCCGCCGTCTACCGACGACACCGCCGCGAGTCGCCAGCTGCAGGCCAGGCTGGCCACCGACGAAGACCTCGACGAAGTCACCGCCAGCGTCGACAACGGCGTCGCCGAACTCGACGGCACCGTCCTGCAGCCGGCGCACAGGCAGGAAGCCGGCAAGATCGCGACCGGGACGCCGGGCGTGGAGACGGTGGTCAACAACGTCGAGGTCGACGACAGCCTCGGCGCGCATTTCCGCGCCGCCTACCAGCAGATGACAGCGAAGCTGGTGGCGATCGCGGCCCGCGGGCCGCTGCTGCTGGTGGCGATCCTGATCGTGCTCGTCTTCGCATGGGTCGCCGGCGTACTGTCGCGCAATTTGGGCCTGCTGCGCCTGCGCACCGACAACCCCTACATGGACGGCCTGATCCGGCGCTCGGTGCGGATCGTCGTGATCCTCATCGGCCTGTTGCTGGCGCTCAACCTGCTGGGACTGTCGTCGCTGGTGGGCGCGGTGCTCGGCTCCGCCGGCGTGATCGGGCTGGTGCTGGGGTTCGCGTTCAAGGACATCGCCGAAAACTACATCGCAGGCGTGCTGCTGAGCGTGCGCAAGCCGTTCTCGCCGGGCGAACTGATCGCCATCGAAGACTACCAGGGCAAGGTGGTCGCGCTGACCTCGCGCACGACCATCCTGATGACCCTGGACGGCAACCAGCTGCAGCTGCCCAACGCGCTGGTGTTCAAGTCGGTGCTGCTGAACTATTCGCAGAACCCCAGGCGACGCTTCGACTTCACGGTCGGCATCGATCCCGCGCATTCGATCCGCCAGGCGCAGACGCTGGCGCTGGAGGCCTACTCGCACATCGACGGCGTGCTGGAGGACCCGGCGCCCTCGTGGACCGTGGTCCAGAACGCGCCGACCGGCGTCGACCTGCAGTTCTTCGGCTGGGTCGACCAGCACCACAGCGACCTGGGCAAGGTGCGCAGCGAGTCGATCCGCCTGGTCAAGGCCGCGTTCACGCATGCCGGGATCCACCCACCGCGCACGGTCTACCATGTCGTGACTTCGCGCGATGCGGAGTCGCCGGCCGAGCACGCGGCCGTGGAGCCGCCGCACACCGCGAACGTCGACACGTCGGTCAACCGCGACATCGACGACCAGCTCGCCGACGCCCAGCGCGCGGATGCCGCCGCCACGGGCAACATGCTCGAGCACGACAAGGGCGCGCCATGACGCCCGCGCAGCAGACGGCAGCCATGTTCCTGCTCGGGCTCGCGGGCGCCGGGGCGCCGGCGTTCGCGCAGTCGGGAACCCGAACCGCTCCCGCACAAGCCAGCATCGATGCGTGCGCACTGGTGGAAGTCGACGCCGACCGCCTGGCCTGCTACGACCGCGTCGCCGGGCGCCGCACCCTGGATCCGGCGCAGGCCGATGCCGCCGCTGCCCTCGCCCGCCGGAACCGCGAAGCCGCCAGCGAAGCCGAGGCGGCCGCCGCAACCGCCGCCGAGCGCGTGCGCAGTGCCGCAAGCGACCTGTTCGCGTCCGAGCCCGACGACGCGCTGGCGAACGCGGGCAAGGGTTCGCTGCTCGACAGCCGCTGGGAGCTGGCGAAGGACTCCAAGCTCGGCACCTTCAACTTCCGCGCCTACAAGCCGGTCTACCTGCTGCCGGCGTTCTGGAGCAGCGACCAGAACGAGATGCCGCACTCGCCCAACCCACGCAACACGGTCACCGAGCCGATGAACCTGGACGCGATCGAGGCCAAGTTCCAGATCAGCTTCAAGACCAAGGCCTGGGAAAACCTGTTCGGCGACAACGGCGACGTCTGGATGGGCTACACCCAGAGCTCGCGCTGGCAGGTCTACAACGGCGAGGCATCACGCCCGTTCCGCGAGACCAACTACGAACCGGAGATCCTGCTGGTCTTCCGCAACAATTACAGCATCGGCGGCTGGAAGGGGCGGATGGCGGCGGTCGGCATCAACCATCAGTCCAACGGCCGCGCCGACCCGCTGTCGCGCAGCTGGAACCGGGTGATGTTCAACGTCGGCCTGGATCGCGAGAACTGGGCGGTGATGTTCCGTCCCTGGATCCGGATCTCCGACGGCAACGACGACGACAACCCGGACATCGACGACTACATGGGCCGCGGCGACGTGACCATCGTGCACACCATCGGCGGGCACGAGCTGTCGATGATGCTGCGGCACTCGCTGCGCGGCGGCGACCGCTCGCACGGCGCGGTGGGCTTCGACTGGGGCTTCCCGATCCACAACTCGCTGCGCGGGCACGTGCAGGTGTTCGATGGGTACGGGGAGAGCCTGATCGATTACAACCACCGGTCGACGTACGTCGGCCTCGGGGTTTCGCTGCTCGAGTGGTTCTGAAAACTCCGCCCCTCTGCGGGAGCGATGTTCAGCCTTCGACCACCACCGGGATGCGGCCGATCCGGGACTGCCATTCGCGCGGCCCGGTCTTGTGCACCGACTCGCCGGTCGAGTCCACCGCCACGGTCACCGGCATGTCCTGCACGGTGAACTCGTAGATCGCCTCCATGCCCAGGTCTTCGAACGCGACCACGCGCGCGGCCTTGATCGCCTTCGACACCAGGTACGCGGCGCCACCGACCGCCATCAGGTACACCGACTTGTGCTTGCGGATCGCCTCGATCGCCGCGTCCCCGCGTTCGGCCTTGCCGACCATGCCCAGCAGGCCGGTCTGCGACAGCACCTGTTCGGTGAACTTGTCCATGCGCGTGGCTGTGGTCGGGCCTGCCGGGCCGACGGCCTCGTCGCGCACCGGGTCGACCGGGCCGACGTAGTAGATGAAGCGCCCGTTGAAGTCGACCGGCAGCGGCTCGCCCTTGTTGAGCATGTCGACCATGCGCTTGTGCGCGGCATCGCGACCGGTGAGCAGCCTGCCGTTGAGCAGCAGCGTCTCGCCCGGCTTGAAGCTGGCGACTTCCTCCCGGGTGACGGTGTCCAGGTCCACCCGGCGCGCGTTGGTCGGGTTGTAGGTGAGCTTCGGCCAATCCTCCAGCGACGGCGGGTCGAGCGTCACCGGGCCGCTGCCGTCGAGCACGAAGTGCGCGTGGCGGGTGGCCGCGCAGTTGGGAATCATCGCCACCGGCAGGTTGGCCGCGTGGGTCGGATAATCCTTGATCTTGATGTCGAGCACGGTGGTCAGGCCGCCCAGGCCCTGCGCGCCGATGCCCAGCGCGTTGACCTTGTCGAACAGCTCCAGCCGCATCTCTTCGAGCCGGTTCGACGGCCCGCGTGCCTTGAGGTCGACGATGTCGATCGGCTCCATCAGCGACTCCTTGGCCAGCAGCATCGCCTTCTCCGCGGTGCCGCCGATGCCGATCCCGAGCATGCCCGGAGGACACCAGCCCGCGCCCATCGTCGGCACTGTCTTCAGCACCCAGTCGACGATCGAGTCGGACGGGTTGAGCATCGCGAACTTCGACTTCGCCTCCGAGCCGCCACCCTTGGCCGCGACGATCACGTCCACCGTATTGCCCGGCACCACCTTGACGTTCACCACGCCCGGCGTGTTGTCGCCGGTGTTGCGGCGGCGCCCGGCCGGGTCGGCCAGCACGCTGGCGCGCAGCTTGTTGTCCGGGTGCCGGTAGGCGCGGCGCACGCCCTCGTTGGCCATGTCCTCCACGCCCAT
>DATCYC010000164.1:0-2015 GCA_036570525.1 Luteimonas sp. | reverse complement strand
GGGACGCTAGACTTGGCGATCCTGTCCATTCCCCCGGATGCCCATGCGCGCTCTCCTGCTTTCCCTCGGTTTCGCCGTCGCCCTGGCCGGTTGCCAGCGCGACGCAGCCGACACCACGACCCCGACGCCCGCGAAATCCCCCGTGACCGCTTCCACCAGCCACGACGCGCTTTCCTACGCCGAGCCCGGCAAGGTCGCCATCACCGACCTGGCGCTCGACCTCAGGGTCGACTTCGACACGAAGACGATCGCCGGCACCGCGACCTATACGCTCGACTGGAAGGACGAGGACGCCCGCCAGCTGGTGCTCGACACCCGCGACCTGGCCATCGACAAGGTCGAGGGCGAAGGCAAGGACGGCGCGTGGCAGCCGCTGCAGTACGGGCTGGCCGATCGCGACGAGCTGCTCGGCAGCAAGTTCACCATCGAGGCGCCGGAGCGCAACGAGCACATCCGCGTGACCTACACCACTTCGCCCGACGCCTCGGGCCTGCAATGGATGACGCCGGCGATGACCGGGGGCGGCAAGCTGCCCTTCATGTTCAGCCAGTCGCAGCAGATCCACGCCCGTTCCTGGGTGCCGCTGCAGGACACGCCGCAGGTGCGCTTCACCTACACCGCGCATGTCACCAGCCCGGCGGACGTGATGGTGCTGATGAGCGCCGACAACGATCCGGAAGCCGGGCGCGACGGCGACTACAGCTTCAAGATGCCGCAGGCGATCCCGTCGTACCTGCTGGCGATCGCCGCCGGCGACCTGGTGTTTGCGCCGATCTCCGGACGCAGCGGCGTGTGGGCGGAACCTGCGATGGTGGAAAAGGCCGCGGCCGAGTTCGCCGACACCGAGAAGATGATCGAGGTCACCGAGCAGCTGTACGGCCCGTACCGCTGGGAGCGCTACGACATGCTGGTGCTGCCGCCGTCGTTCCCCTACGGCGGCATGGAGAACCCGCGCCTGTCGTTCATCACCCCCACGGTGATCGTCGGCGACAAGTCGCTGGTGTCGCTGATCGCGCATGAACTCGCGCACAGCTGGTCGGGCAACCTGGTGACCTTCGCCACGCCCAAGGACCAGTGGCTCAACGAGGGCGTGACGTCCTACGTGGAGAACCGCATCGTCGAGGCGCTGTACGGCGAGGAGATGGCCAACATGGAGGCGGTGATCGCCCGCGACGAGCTGGAAAAGACCATCGGCGACATGCCGCCGCAGGCGCAGGCGCTGGCGATCCGGCCCGACGTCGAGGTCAAGGCCGGCGACACGCTGACCGCGGTCGCCTACGACAAGGGCGCGTGGTTCCTGCAGTTCCTCGAGAAGCGCTTCGGGCGCGAGGAGTTCGACGCCTTCCTGCGCGGCTACTTCGACCACTTCGCGTTCCAGAGCATCACCACCGTGCAGTTCATCGATTACGCGAAGAAGAACCTGCTCGACAAGCATCCGGGCAAGGTCAGCGAGGCCGAGCTGGACGAGTGGGTGTACGGCACCGGCATCCCGGCCAGCGCGCCGAAGGTGCTGGCGCGCAAGTTCGGCGTGGTCGATTCGGCGCGGCTGGCGTGGCTGGGCAGCGGCGAGCTCCCGCCGGCGGTGATCACCAGGGAGTGGAGCACGCAGGAATGGGTGCACTTCATCGAAGGCATGCCCGAGACGCTGGCCACCGAACAGCTCGCGCAGCTCGACGACGCCTACCAGCTCACCGGCACGCCCAACGGCGAGATCGCGATGCGCTGGTATCCGTTGGCGGTGCGCAGCGGCTACACCGCGGCCAACGAGGCGATCGCCGGGTTCCTGCAGAAGATCGGCCGCCGCAAGCTGATCATGCCGACCTATGACGCGCTGGTGCAGACCGAAGACGGGCTGGCGCTGGCCAAGGCCGTGTTCGCCAAGGCCAAGCCGGGCTACCACCCGATCACCACCGGTTCGGTGCAGGAGGTGATCGACGAGGCGAAGCCCGCCGCCGCCGCGGCGAAGCCGGCGGATGCCGACGAAGCGGCCCCGGCGGAGGGCAACGCGCCCGCCG
>DATCYC010000163.1:0-3955 GCA_036570525.1 Luteimonas sp. | reverse complement strand
GACCTGGGCTGGGGCGGCAGCACCGACCGGTGGCAGTGGTTCCTCGGCGCGTCGTACTACAAGCAGAAGCAGGTCGTGTCGTCCGAGTACGGCCCGGCAAGCGTGCCGGTGCCGGGCACGGGGCTTGCCAACGGCAGTTCGGCCACGCCGCAGGGGCGGATGGTGTTCCAGGATCCGAACACCGGCGTGGTTTACGACATCACCCCCGACACCGGCGTCAGCGACCCGCAGTTCAATCCGGGCGAAACCGGCTGCGAACGCACCGACGACTTCCACTGCTTCGCCACCGCGGACCGCTTCAACTTCGCGCCCTACAACCTGCTGCTGACCCCGTCCGAGCGCAAGAGCGTGTTCGGCCAGGTGCGCTTCGACTTCACCCCGACCTTCAGCGGCCACGCCAAGGTGCTCTACAACCAGCGCGAATCGGCCAACCAGGCCGCGCCCGAGCCGTTCTTCCTCGGCACCGACGCCGGCGTCTACAACGACTACGCCGAGCGCACGCTGGTGATCTCCGCGCTCAATCCGTACAACCCGTTCGGCTTCGACCTGACCACGGCGGGACCGGACGCGAACCTGTTCCTGCTTGGGCGGCGCCCGGTCGAAGGCGGGCCGCGCCGTTACCAGCAGGAGGTGAAGACCTGGTACGCGTCCGCCGGAGTGGAGGGCATGTTCGAGGTCGCCACGCGGCCGTGGAGCTGGGACGCCAGTGTCGTCTTCAGCCGCAGCCGCGCCGAACAGAGCAACACGGGCAGCTACAACATCCGTCGCATCAACGAGGCGCTCGGCGACCCGGCCGCCTGCGCGGCGATTGCCGGCTGCGTGCCGCTGAACCTGTTCGGCGGCGAAGGCACGATCACCCCGGAAATGCTCGCCTTCATCCAGCCGGTGGTGCGTGACGAGAGCGAGAACAAGCTGTCGCTGTTCACCGCCAACCTCACCGGCGACCTGTTCGAGATGTGGGCAGGGCCGCTGTCGTTCGCCGCCGGCTACGAGTACCGCAAGTACGAAGGCAGCTACACGCCCGACCCGATCACCATCGCCGGCGAGTACAACGGCGTGCCGTCGGGCGCGACCTCCGGCGACTACGACGTCAACGAGCTGTACGTGGAGTTCAACGTGCCGCTGATGCGCGACGGCTGGCTGGGCAAGAGCCTGGACCTGAGCCTGGCCGAGCGCTATTCGGACTACTCGACCTTCGGCGGCGAGAGTACCGGCAAGATCGGACTGCGCTGGCAGGTGGCCGACGAACTGCTGCTGCGCGGCTCGTTCGCCGAAGGCTTCCGCGCGCCGTCGATCGGCGAGCTGTACGGCACCCTGAGCCGCTTCGACGCGACCCTGGTCGATCCGTGCAGCGGCGCCGGTGCCACGCTGCCCGCGTGCGTGGCCGACGGCGTGCCGCCCGGCTACACGCAGACCAACTCGCAGATCTCGGTGGTGACCTCGGGCAACGCCGAACTGCAGCCCGAGACCAGCAACAGCCTGATGCTGGGCGCGGTGTGGAGCCCTTCGTTCGCGGCGCAGGCGGCATGGTCGGACCGCCTCGACATCGGCGTGACCTTCTACCGGCACACGATCGAGAACGCGATCCAGGCGCCGGACGCGCAGGCGATCCTCGAGCGCTGCGTGTTCCAGGCAGACCCGGTGGCCTGCGCCGCCTACGACCGCAGCGACCGCGGCCAGATCGTCCGCTTCGACGACATCCTCGACAACCTCGGCACGATCAAGACCGACGGCTGGGACGTCAACGTCGGCTGGACCCTGCCCGAAGGCGACTGGGGGCGGTTGCGCTTCGACTGGAAGAACACCTTCGTCGGCCGCTACGAGCTGGTCAACGAGTCGGGCGCCATCGAACCGCGGCAGCCGGGCGTGGAGCTCAACAACAGCGCGATCCCGGAGTGGACGTCCACCCTGGTGACCGACTGGCGGCGCGGCCCGTGGTCGGTGGCGTGGACGGTGCGCCACATCGACGAGCTCACCGAATCGTGCGGCGGCGCCAACGGTTTCGACATCTGCGACGACAGCGCCAACGACATCAACCGGCTACCGGCCACGACCTACCACGACCTGCAGGTGTCGTGGCTGAGCACGGCGTGGATGAAGGGCGTGCGGGTCAGCGCCGGCGTCAACAACATCACCGGCAAGGACCCGCCGATCTGCCTGAGCTGCTCGCTCAACGGCTACGACGCGTCGACGTACGACCTGCCGGGGCGGTTCTGGTACGCGCGGGTGGGATTCGACTTCTGACGCCGGATCGGGCGTGGGCCTGTTCCCGGCACGGTGGGGAGCAGGCCTTCGGTCGTTCGTAGGAGCGCACTCGGGCGCGACCGGCCTTACCGGCGAAACGCGGTCGCGCCCGAGTGCGCTCCTACGGTGTTGCCGGCATCGCATCGCTTTTGTAGGAGCGCCCCATGGGCGCGATTGCCGTTCGCGGGTAACGCATCGCGCCCATGGGGCGCTCCTACGAGGGACGGTTGCGTTGCCATCGTCGGGCGATCGCCCGGCAACCCCGTCGTCAGTCGCCGCGCCTGAGTGCCTGCTCCGGCACTTCCAGCTCCAGCGACAGCGCCAGGTGGTCGGAGGCCGCGGCCGGCAGGGCGCGCATTTCGCGGCAGCCCAGGTCGCCGCTGACCAGGATGTGGTCGATCGCGCGCTGCGGCTTCCAGCTGGGGAAGGTGTGCACAGCGCAGGCCGGCGGCTGCAGGCGCGTGTGCTTGTACAGCACCTCCATCTCCGGCCCGTCGGAGGCGCAGTTGAAGTCGCCCATCAGCACCGCGTGCGGATGCTCGGACAGCAGTTCGGCGATGAACGACAGTTGCGCCAGCCGCGACTGGCGGCCCAGCGACAGGTGGGCGATGGCGATCGCCAGGCCCTCGTCGCCTTCGCCGAAGCGCGCCAGCAGCACGCCGCGGCCGGAAATTCGGCCGGGCAGGGCGTGGTCGGTCACCTCCAGCGGCTCGAGCTTGCTCAGCAGGCCGTTGGCGCTGGAGGCCACGTTGCCCACGCGCCGGTTTGGCTGGTGGCTCCAGTAGTCGAAGCCGCCGCGTTCGGCCAGGTAGTGGGTCTGGTTGGTGAAGCCCGAGCGCCAGCTGCCCGGGTCGCTTTCCTGCAGCCCGACGATGTCGTGGCTGCCGGCAAGCTCGGCGATCGCGTCGAGCGCGCCGCGCTTGTTGCCCGCCGGCAGCACGTGCGACCAGCTGCGCATCGCGTAATCGCTGTAGCGACGCGTGCTGGAGCCGGCCTGGATGTTGGCGCTGAGCAGCTTGAGGCGCTGGTGCGGCATCGTGCCTTCTGTCCGCGCGGCGTTACTGGCCCGCCGCGCGCTCCATGGCGATCAGCTCGTCGGCGATCTGCAGCATGTTCTCGTAGCTGGTGCCCTTGACCAGGTACTTGCCGTCGATCACCAGCGACGGCGTGCCGCCGATCTGGCTGCGCATCGCGAACTGCTTGGCGCGGCCGGCCTTGGCGTTGACCGCGAAGCTGGACATGGTGCTGGCGAACTGCTTCGGGTCGACGCCGAACTTGCCGTAGAAGGCGGCGATGTCCTCGACCGAATCGCGGCCGCGCTCGCCCTTGAGCGTGCGCTCGATGTGGATCGCCTGGTACATCGCGTCGTGGGTCCTGTCGACCAGGCCCATCGACTCGGCGGCGTAGAACGCGCGCGCATAGTCGTCCCAGGTGCCGCCGAACAGTGCCGGCACGTAGGTGAAGCGCACGTCGGACGGGAGCCTGGTCTTCCACGAACTCACCAGCGGCTGGAAGTTGGCGCAGGCCGGGCAGACGTAGCCGAAGACCTCGACCACCTCGACCTTGCCGTCGCGCGGCGCGAACGGCTGGCCGTTGGGGATCTCGACGTAGTCGCGGCCTTCCACCAACGAGGCGCCCGCGTTCGGGTCGATCGGCGGGGCGGGCGGCGCGGTCGGGGCCGGGGTGTCGGCCTCGGCGTCGCCGCCGGTCG
>DATCYC010000162.1:0-6077 GCA_036570525.1 Luteimonas sp. | reverse complement strand
GCGGGTGATCTCCGGGACCGGATCGGCGGCGAAGGCCGGCAGCGCGGCCAGCAGCAGGAGCGGGAGGATCGGGCGCATGGGGGCTTCCACGGGGGACAGGCCGCAAAGGCTGTCACGCGCCGGCTGAATCTCTGCTCACGGAGCCCGCAATTCCCTGCAGGAGCGCTCCCGCACTGCAACATCCCGTCTCCCGACCCTGTGCGATAGTTCCTCTGTTGTTTCAACGCTTCATTTCCGGGGAGGAAATTCATGCTCGAGCAGTATGGTTTGTGGCTGGCGCTGGCCTGCGCGGCCGTCGCGATCGTCTACGGGATCTTTTCGGCCGGTTGGATCAACCGGCAGCCGGCGGGCAACGAACGCATGCAGCAGATCGCCGGCGCGATTCAGGAAGGCGCCCGCGCCTACCTCAACCGCCAGTACACGACGATCGGGATCGCCGGCGTGGTGCTGCTGGTCCTGATCGGCTTCTTCCTCAACTGGCCCACCGCGATCGGTTTCGCGATCGGCGCGATCCTGTCGGGCGCGGCCGGCTACATCGGCATGAACGTCTCGGTGCGCGCCAACGTCCGCACCGCCGAAGCGGCGCGCAAGGGCATGGGCGCGGCGATGGACGTCGCGTTCCGCGGCGGTGCCATCACCGGCATGCTGGTGGTGGGCCTGGGCCTGCTGGGCGTGGCCGGCTACTGGATGGTGCTTGACGCGATGGGCATCACCGGCGAGCCGGCGCTGCACGCGCTGGTGGGCCTAGCGTTCGGCGCCTCGCTGATCTCGATCTTCGCGCGCCTGGGCGGCGGCATCTTCACCAAGGGCGCCGACGTCGGCGCCGACCTGGTGGGCAAGGTCGAGGCCGGCATTCCCGAGGACGACCCGCGCAATCCGGCGGTGATCGCCGACAACGTGGGCGACAACGTCGGCGACTGCGCCGGCATGGCCGCCGACCTGTTCGAGACCTATGCGGTGACCATCATCGCCACGATGCTGCTCGGCGGGCTGATGATGGCCGAAGCCGGCGCCAACGCGGTGCTGTACCCGCTGGTGCTCGGTGGTGCGTCGATCCTCGCCTCGATCATCGGTGCACTGTTCGTCAAGGTGAAGGAAGGCGGCTCGATCATGGGCGCGCTGTACAAGGGGGTGATCGTGTCGGCGGTGCTGGCGGCGATCGCGTTCTACCCGATCACCACCCAGCTGATGGCCGACAACAGCCACGGCGCGCTGAACCTGTACGGCTGCGCGCTGATCGGCCTGGTGCTGACCGGCGTGATCGTGTGGATCACCGAGTACTACACCGGCACCCAGTACAAGCCGGTGCAGCACATCGCGGCGGCATCGACCACCGGCCACGGCACCAACATCATCGCCGGCCTGGGCATCTCGATGAAGTCGACCGCGATGCCGGTGATCGCGGTGTGCATCGCGATCTGGGGCGCGCACGCGCTCGCCGGCCTGTACGGCATCGCCATCGCCGCGACCGCGATGCTGTCGATGGCCGGCATGATCGTCGCGCTCGACGCCTACGGCCCGATCACCGACAACGCCGGCGGCATCGCCGAGATGGCGGAGCTGCCGTCGGAGATCCGCGACATCACCGATCCGCTCGACGCGGTGGGCAACACCACCAAGGCGGTGACCAAGGGCTACGCGATCGGTTCGGCGGCGCTTGCCGCACTGGTCCTGTTCGCCGACTACACCCACAACCTGGAAACACGCCTCGGCGAAGTGATCGCATTCGACCTTTCGAACCACTACGTGATCATCGGCCTGCTGATCGGCGGCCTGGTCCCCTACCTGTTCGGCGCGATGGCAATGGAAGCGGTGGGCCGCGCAGCGGGCGCGGTGGTCGAGGAAGTGCGACGCCAGTTCCGCGACATCCCCGGGATCATGGAAGGCACCGGCAAGCCGCAGTACGACAAGGCGGTGGACATGCTGACCAAGTCGGCGATCAAGGAAATGATCATTCCGTCCTTGCTGCCGGTACTGGTGCCCGTCGTGGTCATGTTCGGATTCAAGTGGCTGGGCGGTCCGGCGGCGGGCGCGCAGGCACTCGGTGGCCTGTTGATCGGCACGATCGTCACCGGCCTGTTCGTGGCGATCTCGATGACCACCGGCGGCGGCGCCTGGGACAACGCCAAGAAGTACATCGAAGACGGCAACCACGGCGGCAAGGGTTCCGAGGCGCACAAGGCCGCGGTGACCGGCGATACCGTCGGCGATCCCTACAAGGACACCGCGGGCCCGGCGATCAATCCATTAATCAAGATCATCAATATTGTCGCGTTGCTGCTGGTCCCATTGCTGTAACCGAAGCGACTCCCGCACGGCACCTTCGCCCCTCTCCCGCAAAGCGGGAGAGGGGAACGGGGTGAGGGGGCGCCGCAGGCGCTGATCAAGATCATCAACATCGTCGCGCTGCTGCTGGTGCCGCTGCTGTAGCAGGTGACATCCAAGCGACAACAAGGGCCCCGCGAACGCGGGGCCTTTTTTTGTCTGTGCACGGGCTTCGGACACGGCTTCTTTATCGGCAATGGAGATCAAGAGCCGTCGGCCACGCAGCCCGGCCTGCGTGGCTGCTTCTTGGTGGATTGACCGGCAGACAGGGACGCGGGTGCGGATGCCCTTGGGGCGACGCCCGGCGCCCCCGGAGCCATCACACCACCTCCCACCGGAGCCCGCACGATCGCCCACCCCCACGCCATGTTCACCCCCGGCTCCGTATGTTCAGCGGCACTCCGTCTTGTGCGGCATTGCGCCGCGGAGGCGATTGACTCACGACCGGCGCGCGCGCGCCGGTCCAAAGGGGAGATCGACATGCATTTCGACACCTGGTACATGCCGCTGCAGGCATCGCTTGGCACCTACCTGCCCACCATCCTCGGCGCACTGGCGGTACTGCTGATCGGATGGATCATCGCACTGGTCGCCTCCGGCCTGACCCGCAAGGGGCTGGCGAAACTGCGCGCCAACGAGCGCCTGGCGACGCAGACGAAGTCGGGCACCGACTTCCAGCGCCTGGGCGGACGCATCGTGTTCTGGATCATCTTCCTGGTCGCGCTGGTCGGTGCGCTCGGCATCCTGCGCATCGACGGCGTTACCGGGCCGCTGTCCGGGATGCTCAACACGCTGGTGCCGGCGATCGTGCTGGGAGTGGTCGCGTGGCTGGTGGCAACGGTGGTGCGCGTGGTGGTGCACAAGGTGCTGGGCGCGACATCGCTCGACGAGAAGCTGGTGGACGCCGACCGGCCCAAGCGCCCGCCGCTGTCGCGGACGATGGGCGACGTGGCCTACTGGCTGGTGCTGCTGCTGTTCCTGCCGGCGATCGTCGGCACGCTGCACATCGATGCGCTGACCGCGCCGCTGTCGAACATGATCTCCGGCATGCTCGGCATGCTGCCGAACCTGATCGCCGCCGCGGTGATCGGCGTGGTCGGCTGGATCGTCGCCCGCGTCGTGCGCGAGGTGGTGACCAACCTGCTGGTGGCCACCAATGTCGACCGCTTCACCCAGGAGAACGAGGGCACCCGCGGCATCCGGCTGTCGCAGCTGGGCGGCACGCTGGTGTTCATCCTGGTCATCGTGCCGACGATCATCGCCGCGCTCGACGCGCTGCGGATCGAGGCGATCTCGCGGCCGCTGACCGGTATGCTCGACGAGTTCCTGCTGGCGGTGCCGAACATCGTCGCCGCGGCGGTGATCGTGCTGCTGGCCTGGTTCATCGGCCGCTTCGTGGCGCAGCTGGTCGCACGCCTGCTGGCCAACCTCGGCTTCGACCGCTTGCCCGAACGAATCGGCCTCGGCCATGCGTTCGCCGCTCCGGCGGCCGGCGTGGCCGGCGAGCTCGACGCGCCCGCCGGCGTGGGGACTTCGCCCAGCGCTACCCCTCCCGGGCTGACGCTCTCCGACCTGGTCGGCAAGATCGCGCTGTTCTTCATCATGCTGTTCGCCACGGTGGAGGCGGCGGCGATGCTGGGCTTCGCCGGCGTGCACGAACTGCTGGAGATGTTCATCGCCTTCGGCGCCGACATCCTGCTGGGCCTGGTGATCTTCGTGGTCGGTTACTGGCTGGCCGACCTCGCCGCACGCGCGATCGAACGCACCAACCCGGAGGGCCTCGGCATGGCCCGGATCGCGCGGGTCGCGATCCTCGGCCTGGTGGTCGCCATGGGCCTGCGCGCGATGGGCGTGGCCGACGACATCGTCAACCTCGCGTTCGGCCTGGTGCTCGGCGCGGTTGCAGTGGCGATCGCCCTGGCCTTCGGCCTCGGCGGCCGCGATGCCGCGGGCAAGGTCGCCCAGCGCTGGGCGGACGGCTACCTGTCGCGGCAGCGCCCGCGCGACGGCGAGTAGATGACGCCTGCATCCCGCGCCAGGGACGGCGCGGAGCCCGGGGCCTCGTGACCTCGGCATGGCGCCCGGAAAAGCTCGCGGCTCAAGCCGCTCCTGCGGGGACATGCCTGCAGGGACACGGGTTCCGGCGTAGTTCCTCCCGCACAACAAAAAGCGGCGACCATTGCTGGCCGCCGCTTGC
The DNA here is from genome assembly GCA_036570525.1 of Luteimonas sp. Lineage (GTDB taxonomy): Bacteria > Pseudomonadota > Gammaproteobacteria > Xanthomonadales > Xanthomonadaceae > Luteimonas. The sequence continues at coordinate 1,555 of DATCYC010000162.1, read as the reverse complement.
CCCCTTCCTTGTGCTCCCTGTTCCCTGTTCCCTGTTCCTTGTGCCCTGCTCCCTGTCCCCTGACTTCGTGAACCGTCAGATTGCGTAGCTCGGACGCAGTTCCAATCCCATCTCCGCGCGCAGTCCGTTTTCGCTGAGTGCCGTCGGGTTGTGGGTGATCGGGCCGGAGCCGTCACCGAAGTCGTACGGATCGGCCGTGGTCTCGAGCCCCACCGCCTGGCGCTCGGCGTTGGGGATCTGCCTGGTCGGCGTGGGGCTGTCCGGCCCCGGGCCGGTGTAGGTGCCCGGCAGGAAGGTGCCGTTGACGCCGTTGTAGGCGTGCGACATCTCGTGGAACAGGGTCACCGACGGCACCGGCAGTTCGGGAATGGCGAACGCCGGGTTGTAGGAGATGTCCACCGGGCCGGAATTGCCCGGCTGACCGTTGCGGATATCGGAACCGCCGACGCTCTGCGCGTAGCCGTTGTCCACGTTCTGCAGCTCGCGGATGGTCACGATGTTGCCGTTGGCAGCGGATTTGTCGAACTCGGCCAGCATCTGCTGCCCGTTGGGCGAGGCACGCAGCATTTCCAGGTCGGCCTCGACGCGCTGGACGAAGGCCTCCGAGCCCTCGAGCTTCACGCCCTTGAGGCCCGCATCGCTGTTGAGCACCACGTTGACCACGTTCGGGTCCGCGGTGCCCGTGCCGGTGAGCTTGTCACCCACGCCCGCCGAATAGGCCAGGCCCTCGGCGCCGAGGTTGCCGACGGTGTTGGTGCCGCCGCCGGTGTAGACGCGGTCGCCGTTGCCGCTGGCGGTGATGTTGTCGTCGCCGAGGCCGCCGGACAGCACGTTCTTGCCGCCGGTGGCGACGATGACATCGTCGCCGTTGCCGCCCTCGATGTAGTCGTTGCCGCGGCCACCGGAGATGGTGTCGATGCCGTCGCCGCCGTACAGGGTGTTGTTGTCGTCGCCGCCGGTGATGATGTCTTCGCCGGAGCCGCCGAAGGCGTAATTGAAGCCCTCGCCGGTGTCGATGGCGTCATTGCCCGCGCCGCCATCGATGCGGTCGTTGCCGCCGCCACCCTGGATGGTGTCGTCGCCGTCGCCCGCCTCGATGATGAAGTTGACCTTCACCGACGGATCGATCTCGATGTTGTCGTTGCCGTCGCCGGTGCGCACGGTGAGCTGCTGGCCCCGCGCCAGCGCCACGTCGTACTCCTCGCCGTTGACGTCGAAGCGCAGCTGGCCGTTCTCGCCCTGGGTGACCTTGACCTGGTCGTCGCTGTTGCCGGTCTTGAACACGAGCTGGTCGGCAAGCACCGAGTACTGGCCGGAGCGCGGGTCGGGTTCGGCGGTGCGCTCGCGGGTGATGTCGACCTGCGCGGTGCTGCCGAGCTTGTCGATGAACAGCGGCTGCCCGGTGCTGCTCCGGGTCAGCTCACGGGTGCCGGTGTTGTTGGCGTTGCCGTCGATTTCCGTGGCCTGCTCGCGCCGGCCATTGGCGTCGACGCGCGCCTGGTCGACGGTGGCGACCTCGCGCGGGCCCTCGACTGCCGGATTGAACAGGGAATGC
>DATCYC010000161.1:0-4506 GCA_036570525.1 Luteimonas sp. | reverse complement strand
TCGGCCGCCGCTGGCAGGACGTGATCGGCATGTATCCGCCGCCGGCGGAAGTGGTCGGCCATCGCATGCGGATGAACACCTTCCTCGGCAAGTGGCTGCAGTACCTGGCCGAAAGCGGCCACGGCGTGGCCACGCTGCGCCCGGTCGCAGCCGAAACCGAGGCGGCCTGAGACGCACGTCCCGGACTTAATGCTTCGTTCACGGCCTTTACGCCCCGCAAACATCCGGCTGCTAGCATCGCCTCCCAACGCGCCTGAATGCGCAGGAGGAGACACCGATGACCAAGCTCGACAAACCGTTGCGACGCGAAGTGCAGATCGGCGACAAGGCCTACACCCTGACCATTGACCCCGACGGCCTGAAGCTGGTCGAGAAGGGCCATCGCAAGGGCGTCGAAGTCAGCTGGACCTCGCTGGCCAGCGGTGAAGGCGAGGGCGCATCGCAGCCTTCGATGTAGGTATCGGAAGAGCTTGCCGTGAACTGCTGAAGGCCCGCCACTGGCGGGCCTTCCTGCGTCAGGCCGTGGAAGTCGGTGTCAACGGTCAGCGCAGGCTCCCGCGGACCGTCTGGCCCTCCCAGCCATGCAGGGCGACCAGCACGGTTTCGCCCGTGCGCAGCCGCACGCTGACGCCGCAGGGCACGCCTGACAACCGGTGCTCCTCGGCGGCCCGCCTGCTGGCGAATCCGATCGCCTCGAGTTTGCTCGGCAAGACCTGCAGCGCCTGGCCTTCGAAGCTCACCACCCAGCCGGCGAGGGCGGGTTCGATGGTCACGATCGATCTGTTCATGCACATGCCGGACACCCGCGACTTAGGAAGCCGCTCCAACATCCGGGTGAACGTGACCGGCGTGCGCTGCCGGTCACGGTGCCGGCGCGCAGGGCATGCATCCGAGCCCGGTCCTGGCAAAAGTGGCAATGCCCAAAAACCGACAAGGGCCGCCTCGCGGCAGCCCTTGTGGTCGAATCGATGGCGTCCCCACGGGGATTCGAACCCCGGTGTCCACCGTGAAAGGGTGGTGTCCTAGGCCTCTAGACGATGGGGACGTGTAGCGTGTCCAGCAACATTCATTGAAGCAAATGGTGGAGCCAGGCGGGATCGAACCGCCGACCTCCTGCATGCCATGCAGGCGCTCTCCCAGCTGAGCTATGGCCCCACACGCTGGAAAGCGCGCAAGTTTAACGGTGGCTCCCGGGCAGTGCAAGCCGTTCGGTGAACGATTTCATTCCAGCCGCGCGCGACCCAGGCGCAGGGCGTTGCCCACGACCGACACCGAACTCAGGCTCATCGCCAGCGCCGCGATCATCGGGCTCAGCAGCAGCCCGGTGAACGGATACAGCACGCCCGCCGCGATCGGCACGCCGAGCGAGTTGTAGGCGAAGGCGAAGCCGAGGTTCTGCTTCATGTTGGCCACCGTCGCCCCGGACAGCTGGCGCGCGCGCACGATGCCGCGCAGGTCGCCCTTGACCAGGGTGACCTGGGCGCTGGACATGGCCACGTCGGTGCCGGTGCCCATGGCGATGCCGATGTCGGCGGCGGCCAGGGCAGGGGCATCGTTGATGCCGTCGCCGGCCATCGCGACCTTGTGGCCCTCGGCCTTCAGGCGCTGCACCAGGTCGAGCTTGTCCTGCGGACGCACCTCGCCGTGCACCTCGTCGATGCCCAGCCGGCGGGCCACGGCGTTGGCGGTGGCTTCACCGTCGCCGGTCGCCATCACGATGCGCAGGCCGGTCGCGTGCAGCGCTTCGATCGCCTCCTGCGTGGAGGCCTTGATCGGGTCCGTCACCGCCAGCAACCCCGCGGCCACGCCGTCGACCGCCAGGAACATCACGCTGGCGCCCTCGCGGCGCTGGCTTTCGGCCTGTTCCAGGAGCGGGGCAGGGTCGACCCCGATCTCGCGCATCAGCTCGGTGTTGCCGATCGCCACGCGGCGGCCGGCGACCGTGCCGCGAACGCCGATGCCGGTCGAGGATTCGAAGCCCTCCGGGGTCACCAGGCCCAGGCCGCGGCGACGCGCCTCGGCGACGATCGCTTCGGCCAGCGGGTGTTCGCTGACCTGGTCGAGGCTCGCGGCCAGCCGCAGCACCTCGGTCTCGTCGAACCCGCCAACGCCGATCGCCTTGTCGAACGCGGGCCGGCCCTCGGTGAGCGTGCCGGTCTTGTCCACGACCAGGGTGTCGATCCTGCGGAAGTTTTCGATCGCCTCCGCGTCGCGGAACAGCACGCCCACCTGCGCGGCGCGGCCGGTGGCGACCATCACCGACATCGGCGTGGCCAGCCCGAGCGCGCACGGGCAGGCGATGATCAGCACCGACACCGCGTTGAGCACCGCGTACGTCCACGACGGCTCCGGCCCGAACAGGCCCCAGACGAGCAGGGTGGCGACGGCGGCCGCCAGCACGGCGAGCACGAACCAGAACGAGACCTTGTCGGCCATGCGCTGCATCGGCGCACGCGAGCGCTGCGCCTGCGCCACCAGCTGCACGATCTGCGACAGCACCGTCGCCGAACCGACCTTCTCGGCGCGGATGACCAGGCTGCCGGTGCCGTTCATCGTCGCGCCGATCACGTCGGCACCGGCGCTTTTGGCAACGGGGATCGGTTCACCGGTCAGCATCGATTCGTCGACGTTCGACTGGCCTTCGAGCACCTTGCCGTCCACCGGCACCTTTTCGCCGGGGCGTACGCGCAGGCGGTCGCCGACATGGACGTGGCCCAGTTCGATGTCCTCCTCGGTCCCGTCGTCGCGCAGCCGGCGCGCGGTCTTGGGCGCGAGCTGCAGCAGGGCCTTGATCGCAGCCGACGTCTTCGAGCGCGCACGCAGCTCCAGCAGCTGGCCGAGCAGCGTCAGCGAGACGATCACCGCCGCGGCCTCGAAGTACACGCCGACGCGGCCGTGCTCGTGGAACGAATCGGGGAAGATGCCTGGCGCGATCGTGGCAACCACGCTGTAGCCGAACGCGGCGGTCACGCCGATGCCGATCAGCGTCCACATGTTGGGGCTGCGGTTGCGGATCGACTGCACGCAGCGTTCGAGGAACGGCCAGCCGGCCCAGAGCACCACGGGCACGGTGAGCACGAGCTCGATCCAGGTCCGCGCCTCGACCGACAGCCACGGCAGATGGTGGCCGAACATCGCCAGCATCATCACGACGAACGACAGCGGCAGCGTCCACCAGAAGCGGCGGCGGAAGTCGGTCAGCTCCGGGTTCTCGCCATCGTCCAGGCCGGGCATTTCCGGCTCCAGCGCCATGCCGCAGATCGGGCAGGTGCCGGGGCCGTCCTGCACGATCTCCGGGTGCATGGGACAGGTGTGGCGGGTGCCCGGCGGCGGAGGCGGCAGGGGTTCGGCCTGGTCCGGATGCAGGTAGCGCTGCGGATCGGCGAGGAACTTCGTGCGGCAGCCGGCGCTGCAGAAGTGGTAGTCGGTGCCGTCGTGGGTGGCGTGGTGCGGGGTGGTCGCCGGGTCGACGGCCATGCCGCAGACCGGGTCGATGGCCTTGCCGTCGGCATGCTCGTGTGTGGTCATGCCCGCGCGCTCCGGCCGGCCGTGTCGTCTTCGGCGGGGTCGGTCGTCAGCGCGGCCATGATCGGGCAGGTTTCCAGCGGGCCGTGGCCGGGGCAGGCATCCACCAGGCCGCGCAGGGCATCGCGCATCCGGGTCAGCTCGGCCAGGCGCTCTTCGACAACTTCAAGTTTCCTGGCAGAAGCATTCCGCATCTCATTCATGTCATCGGAATAATTGCCACTTATCGCCATTAGCTCACCTATTTCCTCAAGAGTGAAGCCGAGGGTCTTGGCACGGCGGATGAAGTTCAGGCGGGTGACGTCGTCCTGCGCGTACTGGCGGTAGCCACTGGCGCTGCGCGCCGGCTCCGGGATCAGGCGCTGGCGCTCGTAGTAGCGGACGGTGTCGATGGGCACGCCGGCCTGGCGTGCGAGCTGGCCGATGTTCATGGCGATCTCCTGGGGCAGGGCGCCATGATAAACCCTTGACTTTGGTCAAAGGTCAAGGGTTTTGGCGAGTGAGGCCCGGGAGATGCCGGCTCAGAACCAGAAGCGGACGCCGGCCACCCACGAGTGCTCGCCAGATTCGCCGCCAGAAGCTTCGACGGAATCGGCAGTGCCGCCAAACCGGCGCGTCCAGACGTGCCCGACGTAGGGCGCGAAGCGGCGGCTGAATTCGTAGCGCAGGCGCAGGCCGAAGCTGGCATCACTCAGGCCCTGGCCGATGTGGTTTTCTTCGTCGTCGCGGCTGTAGAGGTTGGCTTCGAGCTTCGGCTGCAGGATCAGCCGGTTGGTCAGCAGGATCTCGTATTCGCCTTCGAGCCTGGCGGCCAGGCGTCCGGAGGTGCCGATGTAGCCGGTGGCCTCGACCTCGAACTTGTAGGGCGCCAGTCCCTGCACGCCGATCGCGGCCCAGTCGCGGTCGCGGCCGGCGGGATTCGAGTCGTGGCGCAGGCCGATCGTGCGATCCCACCACGGCCCGGTGGCATGGCTCCAGAAC
>DATCYC010000160.1:0-2793 GCA_036570525.1 Luteimonas sp. | reverse complement strand
GCGACGCAATCGCCCGCTGCGGCATCCATTCGGATATCCCCTCGCCGGAGTCACGCCATGCCATTGTTTCGCCACCGCACCGCCCTGCTGCTCCTGTCGCTGCTGCTGGCATGCCCCGCCGTCCTGGCCGCCGATTCCACGCCGCGCGCGCAGGTCGCCGGCGTGGCGCAGGCGATCGAGGACCACTACTTCGACGCCGATCGCGGTCGCGACATCGCGCAGGGCCTGCGCTCGGCCGCGGACGCCGGCCGATTCGATGCACGAACCTCGCCGCAGGCGCTTGCCGAGGCCTTGACCGCGCGCCTGAAGCCGCTCGACCGCCACTTCCGCGTGCACGTGCTGCGCCCGGGCGAGCGCGAAGCCCTCGCGCAGCGCAGGCCACCACCCGACGCCGACCCCGACAATGGAATCACGCGCGTCGAAGTGCTGGCCGGCAGTATCGGCGTGCTCGGCCTGCGCGGATTCGCCGACTTCGAATTCGGCCGCGACGACCAGCCCGCGCGGGAGGCCATCGACGCTGCGCTGCGGCAGCTCGCGCACGCCGATGCGGTGGTGTTCGACCTGCGCGGCAACCGCGGCGGCTCGCCGGCCATGGTCGGCTACCTCGCCAGCGCCTTCGTCGCCCGCGGCGCGGACATCTTCAACACCTTCCACAGCCGCGCCGGCACGCAGAGCGAAGCGCCCGCGGACTGGTACGACGCACCGCGGCCGACGGTGCCGCTGTATGTGGTCGTCAATGCACGCACGGCCTCGGCCGCCGAATCGTTCGCCTATACCTTGCAGCAGGCCGGACGCGCGACGATCGTCGGCGAAGCGAGTGGAGGCGCAGCCAACCCCGGCGCACCGGTGGCCACGCGCGAAGGGCTGGCGGTGTTCGTCCCCACCGGCTCCCCGGTCAATCCGTTCAGCGGCGGCAACTGGGAAGGCACCGGCGTGCAGCCGGACGTGCGCGTGCCGTCGGCGGAAGCGTTCGATGCGGCGCTGCGGCTCGCACGCGCCGCGGCCGCTCCGGGAAGGTCCGAGTAAGTGAAGGCAACATCCCGCGCGTGTGACGCGACGAGCGCCGCGGCGCCCGCTCGTGGCCACGCGCCATCTCCGCTAGCATCGTCGTGATCCCGAAACAGCGAGCAACCCATGCCCGACTGGCAAACCCTGATCCGCGATATCCCGGATTTCCCGAAGCCCGGCGTGGTGTTCAAGGACATCACCCCGCTGCTCGCCGACGCGGACGGCTATTCCGCCGCGATCGATGCGATGGCCGGACCCTGGCGCGGCGTGGCGCTCGACGCGGTGCTGGGCATCGAATCGCGTGGCTTCATCCTCGGCGCGGCACTGGCGCGCGCGCTGGGCACCGGCTTCGTGCCGGTGCGCAAGCCGGGCAAGCTGCCGGCGCGCACGCTCGCGCAGGAATATGAACTCGAGTACGGCAGCGATCGCCTGGAAATCCATGCCGACGCGGTGGTGCCAGGCGCGCGCGTGCTGCTGGTCGACGACGTGCTCGCCACCGGCGGCACGCTTTTCGCAGCGCTCGCGCTGGCACGGCAGCAGGGCGCAACCGTGGTCGGCGCGACGGTGCTGCTGGAGATCGCCGCGCTGCAGGGCCGCGCGCGCTGGGACGCGTCCGTCGCGCTGGAAGCGATCGTCGCCTGCTGAATGCGATCCGCGGCGCGCAGCTGACCGCGTCGGTGCTCGAAAACACCTTCCGAGACAGTCACTTGCGATCCGCCCCGCGGCCTCCGCGGGCATGGCCGAGGCGTTCGCGTGCCCGCGTTGTCTGTGGATGAGCGCCCCGCGTGGATCGACGGAAGCATCGGCCACGCCGCGTGCGCACCCCCACGGCACAGGAGCCCCCGCCATGCCGAATATCGAGAAGGTCTGCTTCGACCGCGTGCTCCCCGCGGAACTGGCCCGGCCATTGGCCGGCCGCATGCTCAGCATGTCCATCGGCCGCACCCGCGCCGCATTCCAGATCGCGAAGCTGTGGCCCAACGGCTCCACGATCCGCATCCGCTTCCTCGGCGGCAGCAGCCAGCAGCAGGCGCTCGTGAAACAGCACGCCGTCGAGTGGGCGCAGTACGCCAACCTGGAATTCGAGTTCGTGTCGTCGGCCAATGCGCAGGTGCGCATCGCCTTCAACGACGATGGTGCCTGGTCGTACGTGGGTACCGATGCGCTGGGCATTCCCGCCAACCAGCCGACGATGAATTTCGGCTGGCTGGACCAGGGCGTGGTGCAGCACGAGTTCGGGCACATGATCGGCATGATCCACGAGCACCAGAATCCGCGCGACAACCCGATCCAGTGGGACAAGCCGGCGGTGAACGCCGCCCTCGGCGGGCCGCCCAACAACTGGGACCAGGACACGATCGACCACAACATGTACACGAAGTACGACGTCAGCCAGATCAACGGCAGCGAGTTCGACAGCGATTCGGTGATGCTGTACAGCTTCCCGGCCAGCTGGACGCTCGACGGGTTCCACACCGATCCCAACGACGAACTGTCCGAACTGGACAAGGCCTTCGCGCGGCACGTCTATCCCGGACGCGATACCGGCGTTCCCGAAGTGGTCGAACTGCCGGTGATCGAAGGCGCCACCCAGGCCGACATCGGCCGCCCTGGCGAGGAGGACCTGTTCAAGTTCAACGCGCAGGCCGCGGGCCGCTACACGATCGAGACCGAGGGCATGACCGACGTGGTGATGACGCTCTACAGCCCGGCCGGCATCCTGGTCGCGCAGGACGACGACAGCGGCGTCGAGCGCAACTCGAAGATCGCCGCCAACCTGTCGCC
>DATCYC010000159.1:0-2734 GCA_036570525.1 Luteimonas sp. | reverse complement strand
GCGCCGTCGCGTTCGAGCAGGGCCAGGGCGAACAGCAGCAGCAGGCTGCCGAAGATGTAGTTGGTGAACGGGATCGGCAGCGCCAGCAGCAGGCCGAGCAGGACCAGCAGCAGGCCGCTGAGCATGCCGGCGACGCGGTGGTCGAGCAGCAGCGACAGCCGTGGCTTGACCAGGCGCTCCAGGCGCCCGAGCCAGGGCGAGAGCATCCGTTCGAAACGCGCCATGGCATGGCGGTGCGGGCCGCGGCGGGCGATGAATTTCGGCAGCCACGGGATGCGCCGGCCGGCGAGCAGCTGCAGCCCGATCAGGATCGCCAGCGGGCCGCTGATCGCGCCGCCCACGCCCGGGATCGGGATGAAGGCCGGCAGCGTGGCCACGAACAGCAGCATGCCGAAGGCGCGCTCGCCCAGGCCCGCGAACACGTCGCAGAAGCGGATCGTTTCGTCCGGGTCGCCGGCCGCGAGGAGGGCCAGCAGCGCGCGTGTCCCCGGCGGGCGAGGGGGGCTGGCGTCGTCGCCGGCCGGCCGGTCAGTCCGCATCGTGCGTGCTGGTCGCGGCGACCTGCTGCAGCAGCAGCTTGTCGATGCGCGGGCCGTCGAGGTCGATGATCTCGATCCGCCAGCCGCTCCATTCGAAATGCTCGCCCACGTTGGGGATGCGGCCGAACTGGGCGATGATCATGCCTGCGGCGGTGTGGTATTCGTGCTCGTCCTCCAGCGGCAGGACGCCGGTGCCGAGCAGTTCGCGCAGGTTGTCGACCGTCAGGCTGCCGTCGACAAGCAGCGAGCCGTCATCGCGCGCGACCACCAGCGCCGTGGAGTCGCCGCCGCCGCCCTGGGTGCGCCCGATCACCGCCTCGACCACGTCATTGACCGTGACCAGGCCGGTGATGTCGCCGTACTCGTCGACCACCATCGCCAGCGATTGCCGGTCTTCGCGCAGGATCTCCAGCAGCTTCAGCGCCGGCGTCGATTCGGACACGAACAGGGCCGCGCGCAGGTCGCGGAACAGGTCCTGCTCGCGCTGGTCGAGGCGGTCGAGCAGCGACTTGACCTCCAGCACGCCCAGCACTTCCTCGTCGCCGTCGCGGTAGACCGGATAGCGCGAGAACGGCGTGGCGCGCATCGTGGCCAGGTTTTCCTCGTAGCTCTCGGACGCGTCCAGCCAGGCGATGCGGGTGCGCGGCGTCATCAGGCTCTCGGCGTCGCGGTCGCCCAGGCGCATCACCCGGTTCATCATGTTGCGTTCGTCGGCGTCGATCACGCCCTGCTCGTGGCTTTCGCTGACCAGCAGGCGGATTTCCTCTTCGGTGATGGCGTTGCGCGCGTCGTCCCTGATCCCGAGCAGGCGCAGCACCAGGCGGTTGATCGCGCCGAGGGTGGAGACCACCGGCTTGGCGGCCCGCGCCAGCATGTCGAGCGGGATCGCGATCACGCTGGCGATCCCCTCGGCGTTGGTCAGCGCCAGGCGCTTGGGGATCAATTCGCCGAAGATCACCTGCGCGGCGGTGATCAGGCCGACGGCGGTGCCGATGCCGATCGGGCGCGCGTATTCGCCGGCCGCCGGCAGCACGTCCTGCAGCCAGCCGGTGATCACCAGGCCGATGGCGTCGCCGCCGACCAGGCCGGTGAGCACGCCGATCAGGGTGATGCCGACCTGCACCGTCGACAGCAGGTTGTCCGGCTGTTCGGCCAGCGCCAGCGCCTTGCGCGCGCCGCGGCTGGTCTCGGACATCTGCTTGAGGCGGATCTTGCGCGAGGTCACCAACGCCATCTCCGACAGGGCGAAGAAGGCGTTGAGCACGATCAGCCCGGCGACGATCAGCAGCGCGATCACGGTTGGCCCTCGTCGGGCACGCCATGGCGCCCGGCTGCCGGGGAAGCGGTGCCGGAGGGCGGATTGGGCGAGGGAGGCGGTGGTTCGTCCATAGGGCGCGCCGTGGGCGCGGCCGCATGATAGCAGGGGTGTTGCGGGGGGCCGGGCGGCCAGGCCGCGCGGCGAGGGGCACCCGGGGGGAGGGCCGGGCGCGGCGGGGCTGGCGCCGCACGGCTTCGGCTGGTGTCATTTTCCGGTCATAATTGCGCCTTCGTTTCGATCGCCAGCCCGCGAAGGGACCCACCGATGTTCTCACTGCAGACGATCTTCGGCTCCGGCAAGCAGTTCTTCGAGCTGCTGGACGAGTCCGCCGACGCGGCCTACGAGGCCGCCAAGGCCCTCCACGCGATGCTGAAGGAGGCGGATCGGCAGCCGGCGCTGGACGCCTTCAAGCTGGCCCGCGTGCGCGAGCGCAGCGCGTCGGACAAGATCAGCCAGGCCCTGGTCGAGAGCTTCATGGTCCCGATCGAGCGCGAGGACATCGAGTCGCTGGGGTCGGCGCTGTACAAGATCCCCAAGCAGATCGAGAAGTTCGCCGATCGCTATTCGCTGGCCCTGCAGCACCTGGAGCACATCGATTTCGCGCCGCGCGCGGCGATGCTCGAGCAGGCCGCCTCGGTGGTGGCGGAGATGATCCACGAGCTCAAGCGCATGGACCTGGACCGGATGAGCGTGCTCAACGAGAAGCTGCGCTCGCTGGAGAACGAAGCCGACCGGTTGATGCTGGAGCTGTACCGGGACATCTACTCGGGCCAGCTCGACCACCTGCAGATGTTCCTGCTCAAGGAATTCTTCGAGATCCTGGAAAAGGCCATCGACCGCTGCCGCGAGGCGGGCGTGGTGGCCTACCAGATCGTGC
>DATCYC010000158.1:0-7522 GCA_036570525.1 Luteimonas sp. | reverse complement strand
GGCCGCCCTGGGGGCCTGCAGCACACTGCCGGAGGCTGCCCGGGCGCCGGCGGCAGTGGCGCCGGCGGAAGCCGCGACCGCGACTGCGCACGTCCAGCAACGCCGCGACTGGCACTTCGCCGCCGACGGCGTGGCCTTCAGCAATCGCCTGGAAAGCGCACGCCTCAACGACGTGCAGCGGCTCGGGAGCGACCATTACGTGGTAACGATCGCGCCGGAGATCGTGCCGATCAATCCGAGTCCCTGGTACGGATTCACGGTCTCGGCGGAAACCGAGCGACCGCTGCGCATCGAGTTCCGCTACCGGGACGGCAAGGCGCGCTACTGGCCCAAGCTCAGCCGCGACGGCGAGCACTGGCATGCGGCCACGCCGGAGCAGTTCGCAGAAGGCGGGCAGGGCACCACGCTCACGGTGGATGCCGGCCCGCAGCCGCTGCACGTGTTCGCGCAGCCGCCGATCGGGATCGAGGCGTTCGCGGACTGGGCGAATGTGCTGGTCGAGCGCGGGGTCGCGCGCCGCAGCGTGATCGGGGCTTCCGAACAGGGTCGCCCGTTGCACATGCTGGCGCTCGGCAATCCAGACGCGCGCGAGGTGCTGCTGGTGCTTGGCAGGCAGCATCCGCCGGAAACCACCGGCACGCAGGCGCTGATGGGTTTCGTGGACGAGCTTGCGGCCGACTCGCCGCTGGCGCGCGACTTCCGCGAGCGGACGCTGGTCATCGTCCTGCCGCTGCTCAATCCCGACGGCGTGGTCGAGGGCAACTGGCGCGGCAACATCAACGGTCAGGACCTCAATCGCGACTGGGGTCCCTTCACCCAGTCCGAAACCCGCGCGGCGCGCGACCTGCTCGAGCGCGAGCTTGACGACGACGGCCGCCGGCTGGCCTTCGCGATCGACTTCCACTCCACATGGAGCGACGTGTTCTACACGGTCGAGGAGGCGCCGTCGCGCCGGCCCGGCGGCGTGCTGCGGCGCTGGATCGACGACATGCAGCAGCGCTACCCCGGCCGCATCCGCGAATCGGCGAGCCCGTCGGGGAACAGCGCGGTGTTCAAGAACTGGGCGTTCAGGCAGTACCAGGCGCCCACCGTGACCTACGAGGTCGGCGACAAGACCGGCAGCGAACAGCTGCACGAGCTGGCGACGTTCGCCGCCGACAGCGCGATGCGGATCCTGTTGAACGAATCCCGGCCGGACGCGTCCACGCCCGTGACCGGATCGCAGGGAGCGCAGTGAAGGCCGCCTGTTCCGACGAACGCGCGCGCTGGCTGGCGACCCAGGTGTTGCCGCACGAGCCCGCGCTGCGCGCCTGGCTGTCGCGGCGGCTGGGCGCGGGGCTGGAGGTCGACGACGTGGTGCAGGAGGCCTACGCGGTGCTGGTCGAACTGCCCGGCGTCGCCCACATCCGCGAACCGCGCGCGTACCTGTTCACCACCGCGCGCTCGGTGGTGCTGCAGCACGTGCGGCGTTCGCGCATCGTCGCGATCGAGGCGGTGGCGGAAATCGACCGCCTGGACATCGAGCATGACGAGCGCTCGCCGGACCGGCATGCGATGGCGGGGCAGGAGCTGCGCCGCATCGGCGCGCTGATCGCCGCGCTGCCGGCCAAGTGCCGCGAGGCCTTCGTGCTGCGCAAGGTGCAGGGCCTGTCGCAGCGCGAGATCGCCGGGCGCATGCGGATCAGCGAGAACACCGTCGAAAAACACGTTGGCAAGGGACTGCGGCTGCTGATGCGCTCGCTGGCCCGCGATGCGGACGCCGCGGCGATGGCCGCGGCGGAAGCGAACGAGAAAGGATGGAAGGACCATGTCCAGACAAGACCGGACGAACACTGACGCCATCGCGGCCGGCTGGGTCGCGCGCGAGGATCGCGGCCCGCTGCCGGCGCAGGAACGGGCGCAGCTGCAGGCGTGGCTGGATGAAGACCGCCGCCACCTGGGCGCGTATGCGCGCGCTCGCGCGGTGTTCGTGCATTTCGATCGCGCCAGGGCGCTGGGGGTGCAGTCCGGCCCGGTGGCCGGGGGGCCCGCTGGGCGGCGTCCGCAGCGGCGACGGCTGCTCTGGGCCGCCGGAATGGCCGCCTGCCTATGCGTCGTTGCGACCCTGCAGCTGCTGGGTGCCGGGCACCACGCCACCGCCACCGGCGAGATCCTGCGCGTGCCGCTGCGCGACGGCTCGGCGGTGACCCTGAATTCGAATTCCGAAATCGACGTCGACTTCGACGAAGGCATCCGCCACGTGCGCCTGCTGCGTGGCGAGGCGCTGTTCGACGTCGCCAAGGACAGCAGCCGGCCGTTCGTGGTCGAGGCCGACAGCACCCGGGTCACCGCGGTCGGCACCAGCTTCACCGTCAATCGCGTTTCCGGGCGCGACGTGCAGGTACTGGTACGCGAAGGCGTGGTCGAACTGGCCGACAGCACGCTGCCGCGCCGGCAGCCGGTGCGGCTGGCGGCGAACATGCTGGCCACGGCGGCGCCGACCCGGAAGATCGAGGTGCAGCCGCTGCGCGTGCCCGACGTGGAACGGCGCCTGGCATGGCGCGCCGGGATGTTGTCTTTTTCCGGTGCCACCCTGGAGGAAGCCGCGGCCCAGTTCGCGCGCTACAGCGAGCTGCGCATCATCATCGACGACCCGCTGGTGGCGCAGAAGCGCGTGGTCGGCCTGTATTCGGCTACCGATCCGGAAGGCTTCGCGCATGCGGTCGCGCTGAGCCTGGGCCTGCGGGCCGAACGGGCGCCCGGTGGTATCCGCCTGCGCCGGGCGCCGCCGCAATGAACCATGACGACCACCACCACGAACGACATCCACCCGGTGCCGGAAGCGGGCCGGGAGCGGGTGCCGGAAACATCATCGATCGACATCGCATCACGGGAGACAGGACCATGCAGCCACGAGCACACGCGTTGAGACAGGCCATCATGCTGGCGCTGGCGGGAACGGCATTGACGCTGGCTTCCGTGGCCAATGCGCAGCAGCGCGCATTCGACATCCCGGCCACCGACGCCGTGGCTGCGCTTCCCGAGTACGCCCGCCAGGCCGGCGTGCAGATCGTGGCCCCGGGCGAGCAGCTGCGCGGCCTGCGCACGCCGGCGGTGAAGGGGACGATGGACGCGCGTGCGGCATTGCGCCTGCTGCTGGCCGATACCGGCCTGCAGGTGGCCGAGGCCGATGGCTACACCATCACGCTCAACACCATCATTCCGCGCGACAACCGCGTCGCCTCGACCGGCGTCGTGGCGCAGGTGGCGCCGCCGCAATCGCCGCCGCAATCGCAGCCGCAGCCCCCGGCGGAAACGACGACCGAAAGCGCCGACGTCCGCAACCTCGATACCGTCACCGTCACCGGCAGCTTCATCCGCCGCATCGACACCGAGACCGCGCTCCCGGTGACCACGCTCGGCCAGGAGGAGATCGACCTCAGTGGCGCATCGACGGTGTCCGACATGCTCGGGCAGCTGCCGCAGTCGGCCGGGTTCGACAACAGCGAGACCTCGACCGGCCCCAACGACGCCCGCGGCGACGCCGCTTCGGTCAACCTGCGCGGCATCGGTTCGGGCAACACCCTGGTGTTGCTCAACGGCCGCCGCATCGCGCCGCATCCGATCTCCGCCGGTGCGGTGCCGCGGCTGTCGTCCAACATCAACCAGATCCCGCTCGGCGCGGTGCAGCGCATCGAAGTGCTGCGCGACGGCGCCTCGGCGCTGTACGGCTCCGACGCCGTGGCCGGCGTGGTCAACACCATCCTGCGCAAGGACTACGACGGCGCCGAGGCCACGATCCGCCATGGCGGCGCCGACGACGGCAGCATGGACGAGACCTCGGCGACCTTCCTCGGCGGCAAGAACTTCAACGATGGCCGCACCAACGTGATGGGTTTCGTCGGCTACTACCACCGCGACGCGCTGGAAGCCAGTTCGAAGGACTTTACCCAGACGGCCGACCTGCGCGAACGCGCCGGCAGCGACAGCACCCGCTGGGACAACCGCTCGCTCAGCGGCCCCTATGGCAACTTCACCACCGGCACCGCGAATCCGGACGGCTCGTTCACGCCCGGTGGTTTCGGCCGTTTCCACATGCAGCCGGGCGACGGTGGCGTCGGGGTCGACGGCGGCAGCCTGCCGCGCAGCCTGCGCTACGACTTCACCCCGGATTACGTGCTGCTGCCGGAAACCACCCGCTACCAGGCCTTCGGCGCCTTCAACCACATCTTCGACAACGACATGGAGGCGTTCGCGCAGGCGTTCTACTACCGCGCCGAATCGGTGATCGCCAACGCCGCCTCGCCGATCTCGTCCAACTCGGACAACGACATCTACGTGCCGGCCAGCAACTACTACAACCCGTTCGGCACCCGCTTCTACGGCCCCGGCACCGACAATCCCGACCAGGCGCCGTCGGACGTGCTGATCAACAACTACCGCCCGATCGGGATGGGGCTGCGCAGCGCGGACGTCACCTCGCGCGCATGGCAGGTGCTCGGCGGCCTGCGCGGTTTCTTCGCCGACAGCTGGCAGTGGGAGAGCGCCGTGCAGTACGGCGAGGGCAGGACTACGGACCTGGCGCACAACATGATCAGCGAAAGCCGCCTGCGCCAGCAGCTGGCGCTGGACACGCCGGATGCCTTCAACGTGTTCGGCGGTCCGGGTGCGAACAGCGAGGCTGTGCTCGACGCGGTGCGCATCGACAACTGGCGCACCGGCGAAGCCTCGCTGGGCATCGTCGACGCCAAGGCCACCGGCGACCTGTTCGAGATTTCCGGTGGCCCGGTGCAGGCCGCGGTAGGCGTCGAGTACCGGCGCGAGACCTTCTCCGATCGCCGCGATGATTTCTCCAACGGCAACGACGTGATCGCGCTCAGCCAGACCAGCGACTCCCGCGGCAGCCGCAACATCACCTCCGCATTCGCGGAAGTGTCGGTGCCGTTCTTCAGCAGGGACAACGCGATCACCGGCTTCCAGCGCCTGGACCTGTCGCTGGCGGTGCGCAGCGAGCATTACAGCGATTTCGGTACCGCCACCAAGCCCAAGGTGGCGCTTGCGTGGTCGCCGGTGTCGTCGCTGCTGCTGCGCGGCTCCTACAACGAGGGCTTCCGCGCGCCGACGCTGGCGCAGGTGTTCGTCGGCGAGATCTCGCGGCGCAGCGGCGGCGTGCCCGACCCGTACCGGGTCGACGTGACCGGCACCCCGGCCGACCTCGGCGACGAGACCCGGCAGGTGGTGCGCGGCGGCAACGCCAACCTCGGCCCGGAGGAGGCCAAACAGCACAGCTTCGGCTTCGTCTTCCAGCCGACGTTCCTGAAGGGCTTCTCGCTCAGCGCCGACTACTTCGAGATCAAGCAGGACGACGTGATCGACACCTACGGCCAGGAGCAGCAGCTGGCGCTCGACTTCCTGCTGCGCACCAGCGGCCAGGGCTTCAACCCGGACGTGGTGCGGCTGCCGGTCACGCCGGCCGACGAGGCCGCGTTCGCGCAGTGGAACGCCACCCATCCCGACGACCAGCGCGAGGCGGTCGGCGCGGTGGACTACGTGCGCGACACCTACATCAACATCGCGCGGCGCAAGGTGTCGGGCATCGACTTCGGCATGGCCTACAAGCTGCCCGACACGCGCTTCGGCGACTTCAGCTTCAAGGCGGCCTACGCGCGCATGAACACCTTCGAGCAGCAGCGTGACGCCGATTCGCCGGCGATCCCGGATCTCGAGATGAACGGCCTGCCGAAGGGGCGCGGCGTTGCCAGCGTGCACTGGAATGGCCAGCGCATGGACGCCGGCCTGCGCGGCAACTACATCAGCGGTTTCTACGACACCAGTGCGCCGTTCGACGAGAACGGGAACATGTTCCGCGTCGATAGCTGGCTGACGTTCAATGCCTTCGTCGGCTTCCGCTTCGGCAACGCGGATGGCGGCGTACAGAACTACCTTCGCCTGGGCGTCAACAACCTGCTCGACGAGGATCCGCCGTTCGCCGACGAGAACCGCAGCTTCTACGAGAACATCCACGATCCGCGCGGTCGCTTCATCTATGCGGAATGGCGGGTGCGGATGTGAGGCGAGCGGGAAAGGCCGCATGAAGCTCATGGCCGGCGCCTGCGTCGCGTTGCTCGCCGTCGTGCTTCCGGCGGCGTGGGGCGCGCCGCCGCAGGAGGCCGCCGCGCGCGACGTGCTGCGCACCTCGATCGACGCCTATGCGCCGCGCATGGCGCAGGTCGCGCACGAGATCTGGGAACATCCGGAGCTCGGCTACCTGGAAACCCGGGCCAGCAAGCTGCTGCAGGACGAACTGGCGGCGGCGGGCTTCGAGGTGCAAGCCGGCATCGCCGGCATGCCGACCGCGTTCGTGGCCAGCGCCGGTAATGGCAAGGGACCGGTGATCGCGCTGCTTGCGGAAATGGACGCGCTGCCGGGCATGTCGCAGGCCGCGCTGCCGGAGCACGCGCCGGTTGATGGCCAGGATGCGGGTCATGCCTGCGGCCACAACCTGTTCGGCGCGGGCAGCGTCGCCGCGGCGCGCGCGATCGCGCAGTGGCTGCGCGAGACAGGCAGCGACGGCGAGGTCCGCGTCTACGGCACGCCCGCGGAAGAGGGCGGCTCCGGCAAGGTCTACCTGGTGCGCGCCGGCGCGTTCGACGATGTCGACGTGGTGCTGCACTGGCACCCTGGCGACGGCAACAGCGCGGCGCAGACGCGCACCCTGGCCAACATCAGCGGCACGTTCCGCTTCACAGGCGTCGCCTCGCACGCCGCGATCGCGCCCGAGCGTGGCCGCTCGGCGCTGGACGGCGTGGAGGCGCTCGACTTCATGGCCAACATGATGCGCGAGCACGTCCCGCAGCAGACCCGCATCCACTACGTGATCACCGACGGCGGCGCCGCGCCCAACGTGGTGCCGGCGAGCGCGTCGGTCTACTACTACGTGCGCCACCCGGAGCCGGGCGTCGTGCGCGACGTGTTCGCGCGCCTGCAGGCGGCCGCAGAAGGCGCGGCGCAGGGCACGGGCACCAGTGTGGTTTTCGAGCAGAGCGGCGGCGTGTTCAGCGTGCTGCCGAACGACACGCTGGGGAAGGTGCTCGACGCCAGCCTGCGCGCAGCTGGCGGCGTCGACTACGACGCTGACGACACCCACTTCGCGACTGCGCTGCAGCAGACGCTGGAATCGCCGCCGCCGCTGGCAAAGGCCGCGGAGATCGGCAACTACAGCTCCGACGGCCAGTCGTTCGCCTCGACCGACGTCGGCGACGTCAGCTGGGCCGTGCCGACCGCCGGCATCGGCACCGCGACCTGGGTGCCGGGCACCGCCGCGCACAGCTGGCAGGCGGTGGCGGCGTCGGGGCACGCGATCGGCGCCGCGGGCACGGAGGTCGCGGCCAGGGCGCTGGCGCTGGCGGCGACGCGGCTGTACGAAGACCCGAAGCTGGTGCGCGGCGCGCGCGAGGAATTCGAGCGCCGCCGCGGCGCGGACTTCAGCTACCGGCCGCTGCTGGAGCGGGCCGAGCCACCGCTGGACTACAGGGCGACGGAC
>DATCYC010000157.1:0-3443 GCA_036570525.1 Luteimonas sp. | reverse complement strand
GTTGACCAGCTCGCGGTAGGCGAGCAGCTCGAAGGAGAACACGTCGACCTTTTCCTTCGACTTCTTGCCCTCGCGGATCACGTTGCGGCTGTAGTGGTGGGCGAAGCTCGGCTCGATGCCGTTGCTGGCGTTGTTGGCCAGCGACAGCGAGATGGTGCCGGTGGGGGCGATGGAGCTGTGGTGGGTGAAGCGGGCGCCGGTCTCGGCCAGTTCTTCGACCAGTTCCGGGGCCACGGTGGCGATCTGCTGCATGTAGCGGCTGTAGCGCGCGTGCAGCTGCTTGCCCTCGATCTTCTGGCCCACGCGCCAGCCGTCCTTCGCCATTTCCGGGCGCTTGCGCAGCATCTCGGCGGTCACCTCGAACTGCTCGCCCATGATCGGCGCCGGGCCCTTTTCCTGGGCCAGCGACAGGCCCATCTCCCAGCCGGCGACGGCCATCTCGCGGGCCACGCGCTCGGTGAACTCGCACGACTCGCTGCTGCCGTACTTCATCTTCATCATGGTCACGGTGCTGCCCAGGCCGAGGAAGCCCATGCCGTGGCGGCGCTTGCGCATGATCTCGTTGCGCTGCTGCTCCAGCGGCAGGCCGTTGACCTCGACCACGTTGTCGAGCATGCGGGTGAACACGCGCACGACTTCCTTGTACTCGTCCCAGTCGAAGGAGGCCTTGTCGGTGAACGGGTCGCGCACGAACTTGGTCAGGTTGACCGAGCCGAGCAGGCAGGCGCCGTAGGGCGGCAGCGGCTGCTCACCGCAAGGATTGGTCGCGCGGATGTTCTCGCACCACCAGTTGTTGTTCATCTCGTTGACGCGGTCGATCAGGATGAAGCCCGGCTCGGCGTAGTCGTACGTCGAGACCATGATCATGTCCCACAGGTGCCGGGCCTTGATGTGGCCGTAGATCCTGCAGGCCACCAGGCCGTCGTCGCGGGTGATGTAGCCGGCGTGCTGCGGCCAGTCGCGCCAGACCACCTGGTCGGCGTTGGCCAAATCGATGTCGCCGGCTTCCTTTTCGTTGATCGGGAACACCAGCGGCCAGTCGGCATCAAACTTGACCGCGTCCATGAAGCCGTCGGTGATCAGCAGCGACAGGTTGAACTGGCGCAGGCGGCCGTCCTCGCGCTTGGCGCGGATGAAGTCCTTCACGTCCGGGTGGCTGACGTCGAAGGTGCCCATCTGCGCGCCGCGGCGGCCGCCGGCGGACGAGACGGTGAAGCACATCTTGTCGTAGATATCCATGAAGGACATCGGCCCGGAGGTGTAGGCGCCGGCGCCGGCGACGAACGCGCCGCGCGGGCGCAGGGTGGAGAACTCGTAGCCGATGCCGCAGCCGGCCTTGAGCGTGAGCCCGGCCTCGTGGACCTTCTCCAGGATGCCGTCCATCGAGTCGACGATGGTGCCCGAGACGGTGCAGTTGATCGTGCTGGTGGCCGGCTTGTGCGCCAGGGCGCCGGCGTTGGAGGTGATGCGGCCGGCCGGGATCGCCCCGCGGCGCAGCGCCCAGAGGAAGCGCTCGTTCCAGTACTTGCGCTTGTCGGCGTCGGGTTCGGCCTCCGACAGGGCCTTGGCCACGCGCTGGTAGGTGCCGTCGATGTCGGCGTCCACGGCCTCGCCGGCCTTGGTCTTGAGGCGGTACTTCTTGTCCCAGATGTCGGCCGAAGCCGGCTGCATCGGGATGTCCTTGGTGGTTGTGTTCTTCACTGCCTCGAGGCGCACGCTGCTCATGCTGGTTGGATCTCCTTGCTGATCGCTGGCCCGGGTCGTCCCGGTGCCTGTTGTTCTTGTGGGGTGCTCTGTTGCGTTGGAACCGTGCGTTGATCGGTGCTGCTGTTGCCGCGCGTGCCGGGGTACCCGATGCAGCGACGGCGAAGCCGCGCCGCAGGCACGCGTCGCGCTGGAATTCAGCGGTTTTTGCCGGTGGATCCTGCTCCCATCGCGCACCACCCCCCGTGGTGTCGTGTTCACACGAAAACCCAGACAACCCCAAATGCTTGGGTCTTACCTTCCCGGTCGACCCCAAGATGTTGTGGCCAGCCGGGTATCCAAGCTAACCCTGCCCCGGGGCGAAGTCAACCGCTGGCGGAGGGTAATTTGTGACGGCGTTCCGGGCGGCGGCGAAGGCACGGAGATGGCGAATCCGGCAGGCCTGGAGGCCCCGCAAACCTGCAGGGGATCGGGCTGCGGGCCGAACTTCATTGCCAATTCAAGGGTCCACGCGGAAACTGAACGCCTCAACGCGTCCCGGTCGCGCCGGGACGACACCCGGTCGCCGCCATGCTCGCGGCGCCGGACCTGGCCTCCGGAAGACACACCGCATGCACGCACCCTCGACCCGCAAGACCCTGCTCGCCCTGACCCTGGCCGCCGCCTTCGGCGGTTTCGCCGCGATCGCGATCCGCGCCGGCCTGGAGCAGCCCGCCAACGCCCAACCCGCCGTCCCCGCCGCGGTGCCGGCCATCTCCGCCCTGCCCACCACGGTGGCCGGCCAGCCGCTGCCCTCGCTGGCGCCGATGCTGGAGAAGGTGACGCCGGCGGTGGTCAGCGTGCGCACGCGGCAGGTGGTGCGGGTCAGCCCGTTCGGCAACGACCCGTTCTTCCGCCGCATGTTCCCCGAACTGACCCAGCAGCAGCTCAACCAGTCGCTGGGCTCGGGGGTGATCGTCGACGCGGCCAACGGCTACGTGCTGACCAACCACCACGTGATCGAGGGCGCCGACGACGTGACGGTGACGCTGGCCGACGGGCGCACGGTCAAGGCCGAGTTCGTCGGCTCCGACCCGGACACCGACGTGGCGCTGATGCAGATCCACGCCGACAACCTGGTCGAAATCCCGCTGGCCGACAGCGACGCGCTGCGCGTGGGCGACTTCGTGGTGGCAGTGGGCAACCCGTTCGGCGTCGGCCAGACGGTCACCTCGGGCATCGTCTCGGCGGTCGGCCGCAGCAACGTGCCGGGCGTGGGCTTCCAGAACTTCATCCAGACCGACGCCTCGATCAATCCGGGCAACTCCGGCGGCGCGCTGGTCAACCTCGCCGGCCAGCTGGTCGGCATCAACACCGCCAGCTTCAACCCGCGCGGCTCGATGGCCGGCAACATCGGCCTGGGCTTCGCGATCCCCTCGGACCTGGCCGCCAGCGTGATGCAGCAGCTGGTCAACGGCGGCGTGGTCCGCCGCGGCACGCTGGGCGTCGAGACCCAGGACGTGGACGAGCGCATCGCCAGGTCGCTGGGCCTGGACAGCGCGCGCGGCGCCGTGGTCACGCGCGTATATGCCGGTTCGGCCGCGGAGAAGGCCGGCCTGGAGCCGGGCGACGTGATCGTGGGCGCCAACGGCCAGCGCATCGACGACGGCGAAACCCTGCGCAACTTCCAGGGCCTGCAGGCGCCGGACGCGAAGGTGACGCTGGACGTGCGCCGCGCCGGCAAGCCGCTGCAGCTGTCG
>DATCYC010000156.1:0-8112 GCA_036570525.1 Luteimonas sp. | reverse complement strand
CGGGATGGTGTTCACACCAGCAGCAGCGACGACATCCTGCGCCGGTAGCGGCCGACCAGGTCCTCGTCCTCGACCACGCGGAAGGCGTCGATCAGCGCCTTCTTCGGCAGCGCGTCCTCGAAGTCGCGGTTGCGGCGCAGCATCTCGAGGAACTGTTCGAACCCGGCCTCGGCGTCGCCGGCGACGATGTGGTGCACGCCGAGCAGGTGGCGGGCCTCGAGGTCGTCCGGGTTGGCGGCGATGGCCGCTTCGAGCGCCTGCGGCGGCGGGGCGCCTTCGAGCACGGCGGCGAAGCCCAGCCGCGCCCGCGCGCGGATCGTGCGGTCGTCGGTGGCGAGGTTGGCGGGCAGGGCGTCGATCAGCTGCCCGGCTTCGGCGGCGGCGCCGGTCTGCAGCAGGGCCAGGGCGAGGTCGAGCCTGAGTTCGTCCTTGTCCGGCTCGGCCTCGATCGCCTTGCGCAGGCGCAGCGCTTCGGCATGCGGGTCGGCGGGCGGCGCGGGCTGTTCGGGGGCGGCTTCGTCGGCTGCCGCGGCCTCGGCCGGCGCGACGCCGTGGTGGGTCAGGAACTCGCGCACCTGGCCCTCGGGCAGCGCGCCCTGGAAGCCGTCGACGATCTGCCCGTCCTTGACGAGGAAGACGGTCGGGATCGAGCGGATCTGGAATGCACTGGCGATCTGCGGCTCGGCCTCGGTATCGACCTTGGCCAGTTCGAAGGCGCCGTTGAATTCGGCGGCCAGTTTCTCGAGGATCGGCCCCAGCGCCTTGCATGGCCCGCACCACTCGGCCCAGAAGTCGACCAGTACCGGCGTCTGCAGGGATTTCTGCAGCACCTCGGCCTCGAAGGTGGCGGTAGTGGCGTCGAAGACGTGCGGTCGGGCGGGGGAATCGGGGGACATTCGGGGCATCCGGGGCGTGTTCAGGCCGAGATTGTGCCAGTTGGCCGGGATTCCAACGGAATGTAAAAAATACTTGACATTGGCGGGTTCAAATGTAATCTGTACATTACATTTAGTAACAAATGGATTACATGATGAAGCTCCGACGCTGGGGATTTCCGGTTCTGCTGCTGGTCGCGGGATTGGCGCTGTGGCTGCTGCTGGCCGGCCCGTCGCAGCTGCTCGGCTTGGACACCGGCAAGGCCGGCATGGCGCTGCTGGTCACGGCGGCCTGGGTCTTGCTGTTCGCGGCGCAGTCGCTGCCGCGCGGAGACCTCGATCGCGCCGCCTCGCCCGGCGAGTGGAAGGCCTGGATCGGCGTGGTGTTCATGGCCGTCGCGGTCGCGTACTTCCTGGCGAAGATCCGGGTGTTCCAGGGTGCCGGCGTGCCGTTCAATCCGGAGGCCACCGCGGTCGGCCGCAACCTCGTGCTGCTGCTGGTGGCGTGGGCCGTGCTGTCGAGCGTGGTCGCCTCGCGCTGGAAGGGCCAGGTGCAGGAGGACGAGCGCGATCGCGAGATCGCGCGGCACGCAAGCGGCTGGTGGCGCGGGGCGCTGATCGTGTTCCTGGTCGGCCTCGCGGTGATGCTGGGCTTCTCGCCGGCGGAGAGGCTGCACTGGGCGAGCCACATGATGATCGCCAACCTGCTGGTGCTTGCGCTGATGTGGGGATGCCTGGTCGAGTACGCCGCGACGGCGGTGGTGTACTGGAGAGACCGGCATTGAGCGCGCGGCGCGTGGAAGTGGGCGACGGAGGCAGGCGCCGATGAGCGGCACACCGATCGTCAACGAGATCCGCCGCTTGCGCTTCGAACACGGCGAGATGACCCAGGAGGCGCTGGCGCAGGCCTGCGGCGTTACCCGGCAGACGATCATCGCGTTGGAGGCGGGGCGGTATGCGCCGTCGCTGGAGCTGGCGTTCCGGATCGCGCGCGCGTTCGGGGTCGGGCTGGAGGAGGTGTTCCGGTGGGAGTCGACATGAGGCAGCTGCCGCTGTCTGCGGCGATCGTCGCGGTGGTTCTGTTCGCCGCGGCGGTTGCCGGTTTCGGTGCCGCGCTCGATGGGTATTCGCAGGCGATCCATCCGGTCGGCCTGCTGGGCGCGCGCGGGATGCCGCATGCGCTGGCGTTCAACGTGCTGGGCTTCGTGCTGCCGGGCGTACTTGCCGCGCTCGTCGCCTGGCGCCTGCGCGCGAGTTTGGATGACGGCGCGCCGTGGGCTGCGCGCATCGGTGCGTGGCTGGCGCTGTTGTCGGCGCTGGCGTTCGCCGCGCAGGGATTGCTGCCGCTGGACCCGCGCGACCTGGAGTCCGATGCCAGCCGCATGCACGCGACCATGTGGACGCTGTGGTGGGTGGCGCTGCTGCCGGCGGCGGTGCTGCTGGTGGCTGGATTACGCGCGCGCGGGCCGTTGCGCGTGCTGGGCGCGGCAAGCGCGGTGCTGGCGATCGTCATCGTGCTGCTTGCGATGTTGCCGCTGGACCTGCTGGCACCCGCGGTGGCGCAGCGAGTGGTGTTCGCGGCGTGGCTGGCGTGGGTGGTCGTGGCGGGTTGGCGGGTGGTTGCCGGCAAGTCTTAGGCAGGGGCTGCGCCCCGGGTCATCGCCCCGACCTACGGCTCCGTGAGCAGCGTCGCGATCTCGGCGCCCAGGCGCAGGTCGTCGACCAGGCCGAAGCGCTGCCGTCGCAGCCGGCCCTGGCGGTCGATCAGGATCAGCGTCGGCGTGCCCTGCATCGCATACGCCCGCATGGTCAGCGGCAGCGGGTGCGTGGCCGGGTCGTCGTCGCGATAGGCGTCGACGCCGACCGGGTAGCCGATGCGGTTCTCGTGCAGGTACACCTGCAGCGCGTCGGGACCCATCACCGGGTGGTGTTCGAACACCGTGTGCAGGCCGACGACGGCCAGGTCGGTGGACGCAAATGCGGCGGCGACCTTCAGGCTCTGCGGCACCGCGTGCTGCACGCAGGCGGGGCACAGCATCTGGAACGCGTGCACGAACACCACGCGCCCGCGCAGGGACTGCAGCGACGGCGCGCCATCGGCGTTGAACCAGCGCGACACCGTCCACGCCGGCGCCATCGGCGGCGATGCCTCGGCCATCGATGGCCCGGTCGCGGATCGGTTCACAGGGTTCCTCCCGAAGATACCGGCATCATATTGCGGCCGGATGGCGGCAATTTGTGCACTGCGGTAGGCTTGCGAGCCGCCCCTGAAGTGCGCCCGCCGTGTCCACCGACCCCGCCGCCTACGACCCCCGAACCGTCGAATCCGCCGCCCAGGGCTTCTGGGACGACACCCGCGCGTTCGAGGTGGGGGAGGAATCCCCGAAGCCGGCGTACTACTGCCTGTCGATGCTGCCGTACCCGTCCGGCGCGCTGCACGTGGGCCACGTGCGCAACTACACCATCAGCGACGTCATCAGCCGCTACCAGCGCATGACCGGCCACAACGTGCTGCAGCCCATGGGCTGGGACGCCTTCGGCCTGCCGGCCGAGAACGCCGCGATCAAGAACGCGACCGCGCCGGCGAAGTGGACCCGCGCCAACATCGAGCACATGCGCGCCCAGTTCAAGATGATGGGCTATGCGATCGACTGGTCGCGCGAGTTCGCCACCTGCGATCCGGATTACTACGTGCACGAGCAGCGCATGTTCGTGCGCCTGATGAAAAAGGGCCTGGCCTACCGCCGCAACTCGGTGGTGAACTGGGACCCGGTCGACAAGACCGTGCTGGCCAACGAGCAGGTGATCGACGGCCGCGGCTGGCGCACCGGCGCGCTGGTCGAAAAGCGCGAGATCCCGCAGTGGTTCCTGAAGATCACCGACTACGCGCAGGAGCTGCTTGACTGCCTCGACACGCTCGACGGCTGGCCGGATTCGGTCAAGACCATGCAGCGCAACTGGATCGGCCGCAGCGAGGGGCTGGAGATCCGCTTCGACGTCGACGGCGAGGACGAGCCGGTCACGGTCTATACCACGCGCCCGGACACCCTGATGGGCGTGACCTTCCTCAGCATCGCCGGCGAGCACCCGCTGGCGGCCAAGGCCGCGCGCGACAATCCGGAGCTGGCCGCGTTTCTGGCCGAGCTGCGCCGCGGCGGCGTGTCCGAGGCCGAGCTCGAGGCCCAGGAAAAGCGCGGCATGGCGACCGGGCAGTGGGCAATCCATCCGGTGACCGGCGAAGACGTGCCGATCTACGTCGCCAACTTCGTCCTGATGAGCTACGGCACCGGCGCCGTGATGGCGGTGCCGGCGCACGACCAGCGCGACTGGGAGTTCGCCAAGACCTACGGGCTGCCGGTGCGCCCGGTGATCGTGCCCGACGGCGTGCGCGACGCGCTGCGCGAGATTGGCCATGACATCGCCGTCGACGCCGACCCGCTCCAGGCCGCGCTTTCCGGCGGCACGGTCGACGCCTTCGACACCGGCGCCGCGGTATCGATGGTGCGCGACTACCTCGACTCGGTCATGCAGGAAGGCGCATTCACCGGTCGCGGCACGCTGGTCAACTCGGGCGAGTACAGCGGCCTGGACTTCGATGCGGCGTTCGACGCGCTGGCCAGGCACTTCGAGGCCGACGGCCGCGGCGCGCGCCGGGTCAACTTCCGCCTGCGCGACTGGGGCGTGAGCCGCCAGCGCTACTGGGGCTGCCCGATCCCGGTGATCCACTGCGAAAAGTGCGGCGCGGTGCCGGTGCCCGAGGACCAGCTGCCGGTGCTGCTGCCCGAGGACGTCGCCGACGCCTTCTCGAAGGCCGGGGTGGTGCATTCGCCGATCAAGTCCGACCCGCAGTGGCGCAAGACCAGCTGCCCGCAGTGCGACGGCCCGGCCGAGCGCGAGACCGACACCTTCGACACCTTCATGGAGTCGAGCTGGTACTACGCGCGCTACACCTCGCCGGGCGCGACCGACATGGTCGACGCGCGCGCCGACCACTGGCTGCCGATCGACCAGTACATCGGCGGCGTCGAGCACGCGATCCTGCACCTGCTGTATTTCCGCTTCTACCACAAGCTCCTGCGCGACCAGGGGCTGGTGAAGAGCGACGAACCGGTGACCAACCTGCTCACCCAGGGCATGGTCGTCGCAGAGACCTACTATCGTGAATCCGGCGACGGCCGGCGCGAATGGATCAACCCGGCCGACGTCGACGTGCAGCGCGACGAGCGCGGCCACGTCACCGGCGCGACGCTGCGGGCCGACGGCAAGCCGGTGCACATCGGCGGCATCGAGAAGATGTCGAAGTCGAAGAACAACGGCGTCGACCCGCAGGCGATGGTCGACCGCTACGGCGCGGACACCGTGCGCCTGTTCTCGATGTTCGCCTCCCCGCCGACGCTGTCGCTGGAGTGGAACGAGGCCGGCGTGGAAGGCATGGCGCGCTTCCTGCGCCGCTTCTGGCGCGAGGTGCAGCAGCACGTCGCGCAGCCGGATCATCCGGAAGTGGACGCGACCGCGCTGGACGCCGGGCAGAAGGCGCTGCGCCGCCAGCTGCACGGGACGATCCAGAAGGTCGGTGACGATTACGGCCGCCGCCACAGCTTCAACACCGCGATCGCCGCGTTGATGGAACTGCTCAACCACGTGGCGAAGTTCGACGACATGTCCGACCAGGGCCGCGCCGTGCGCCACGAGGCGCTGCAGACGATGGTGCTGCTGCTCAACCCGATCACCCCGCACGTGTGCCATGCGCTGTGGCAGGCGCTGGGGCACGCGCAGACGCTGCTGGAGGATCAGCCGTTCCCGCGGGCCGATCCCGCCGCGCTGGTGCGCGACCTGGTCACGCTGGCCGTCCAGGTCAACGGCAAGCTGCGCGGCACCATCGAGGTGGCGCCGGACTGGCCGCGCGACGCGATCGAGGCCGCGGCGCTGGCCGAGCCGCACGTGGCGAAGTTCATCGGCGACGGCCAGGTACGCAAGGTGATCGTGGTGCCGGGCAAGATCGTCAACATCGTCGTTGCCTGAACGGTGGCGGCGTCCTGCTTGCCGGGCTTCCCGGCGTCGTACAGACTTGCGCGCATGACCCGACTGATCGCGATCCTCGTCCTGGCGCTGGGCCTGACGGCCTGCGGCTTCCACCTGCGCGGCGCGCTCACCCTGCCGCCGGACCTCGGGCCGGTGCGCGTGATCGCCAAGGATCCCTACAGCCCGCTGGCCGAATCGCTGTCGGTGGCGCTGGAACAGGCCGGTGCGACGCCGGCGGCTGAGGATGCGGCCGACAGCGTGGCCACGCTGCGCATCCACCTGGAGAAGTGGGGCTCGACGCCGATCAGCATCGACCAGTTCGGCCGCGCGCAGGAGTACACGCTGCGCTACGCGGTGGTGTTCAGCCTCGACAAGGCCGATGGCAGCAATGTCGTCCCCGAGCAGACCGTGGAGCTTGCGCGCGACTACGTGTCGGTGCCCACGCGCTCGACCGGCACCGAGGGCGAGCGCGAACTGCTGGCGCGCGAGATGCAGAAAGAAATGACCGCCTCGATCCTGCGTCGCATCGACGCCGCCTCGCGCGCGCCGCAGCCGATCGGGATGCCGTCAGCGCCGCCGCCTGTCGATGAAGCGGCCCCGGCCGAGCCTGCGGCCGACCCCGCCCCGGAACCGGCGGCCACGCCCTGAGCGGCGTGCCGCGCCGCCGCCGCCCGTGAACCGCTCGTGGAACTGACTCCGGAAAGCCTGCTCGGACGGCTGCCGGGCGAGTCGCTGCGGCCGGTCTACATGATCACCGGCCCGGAGCCGCTGCTGGTGCTGGAAGCCGCCGATGCCGTGCGCGCCCGCGCCCGCGAGGAAGGCTGCGCCGAGCGCGAGGTCTTCGACGCCGACGGCCGCGATTTCGACTGGGACCCGCTGCAGGCGACCTTCCACGCGCCAAGCCTGTTTTCGGCAAGGCGGCTGATCGAACTGCGCATGCCCACCGCCCGGCCCGGCAAGGCCGGCGCCGAAGTGATCACCGACTTCTGCGCGCAGCCGCCCGCGGACGTCGTCCTGCTGGTCACCGGCGGGGAGTGGAGCAAGAAGCATGGTGGCAAGTGGAGCGAAGCCATTGCCCGTACCGGCTGCCTGGTCGTGGCCAGACAGGTGCGGCCCGACCAGATGACCGGCTGGGTCGAGGCGCGCCTGCGCAAGCGCGGGGTCAAGGCCGATCGCGGCGCGGTGCAGCGGCTGGTCGAACGGGTCGAGGGCAACCTGCTGGCCGCCGCGCAGGAGATCGACAAGCTGGTGCTGCTCGCCGACGGCGAGCCGATCGACGCGGCGCGGATGGAATCGCTGGTCGCCGATGCGGCGCGCTTCGACGTGTTCCGCATGCTCGACGCGGCGTTGAACGGGCAGGGCGCGCGCACCTCGCGCATGCTCGCCGGACTGCGCGCCGAGGGCCAGGTGATCCCGGCGCTGATGGGCATGGTGGTCAAGGAGCTGCTGACGGTCGCCACGCTGGCGCGGGTGCAGGCGCGCGGCGGCAACATGGCCGCGGAGTTCAGGGCGCAGCGGGTGTGGGACTCGAAGCAGGCCACCTACCGCCGCGCGCTGCAGCGCCACGCCGCGTCGCACTGGGAACGCTTCGTCGCCGAGGCCGGGCGCATCGACCGCATCGCCAAGGGCCGCGCGCCCGGAGACGCCTGGCAGGTACTCGAACGCCTGCTGCTGGTGGTCGCCGACGCGAAGGCGCGGCCGCTGGTGGAGCGGGGGTTGGGGGCAACGGGTTAGGCCGGCGCGATGTCCAGCCCCAAGCCTCCTGGCTCCCTTTTTGTCCTTTACGGCGGCACTTTCGATCCCGTCCACGATGGCCACCTGGCCATCGCCCGCGCGGCGAGCGACCTGCTGCAGGCGACCATCCGGCTGATGCCGGCTGCCGACCCGCCGCATCGCGCGCCGCCCGGTGCCACCGCGGACCAGCGGGCCGAGATGCTCGACCTCGCCGTCGCCGGCGAACCGGGGCTGGCCGTGGACCGCCGCGAGTTGCGTCGGGATGGCCGCAGCTACAGCATCGACACGCTGCTGGAGCTGCGCACGGAGCTCGGCGGCGACGCGCCGGTCGCGCTGCTGGTCGGCGCCGACAGCTTCGTTGGCCTGCCGGACTGGCACCGCTGGCGCGAGCTGTTCGACCACGCCCATTTCGTCGTTGCGCAGCGCCCCGGAAGCCCGCTCGACCGCGACCTGCGCCCCGAACTGGCCGCCACGCTGGACG
>DATCYC010000155.1:0-2357 GCA_036570525.1 Luteimonas sp. | reverse complement strand
AGCGGCTTTCCTCCTCGTCCCACTCGAACATCGGGAAGTCGGTGACCCACAGCGGCTTCCAGCCCTCGCCCACCAGGCCAAGGTCCTTGCCGAGCTTCAGGCGCACCGCGCCCATGAAGTCGCTGGCAACCTTGTACGTGGACGCGCCGAACAGCAGCAGGTCGCCCGCCTGCGCGCCGGCGGCCTGCACGATGGCGGCGAGCGTGGCGTCATCGAGGAACTTGGCGATCGGCGAATTGATTCCATCGCGGCCCTTGCCCGCGTCCTCGACCTTCATCCACGCCAGGCCCTTGGCGCCGTACTTCGCGGCGTGCGCGGCCAGTTCGTCGATCTGCTTGCGCGACAGCGACGCCGCACCCGGCGCGCGCAGCGCGACCACGCGGCCGTCGTCGGCACTGGCCCAGTCGGTGAAGACCTTGAACTCGCAGCCCTTCACCAGTTCCGCGATATCGACCAGCTCCATGTCGAAGCGCAGGTCCGGCTTGTCCGAGCCGTAGCGGCGCATCGCCTCGGCATGCGTGATGCGCGGGAACTCGCCCAGCTCCACGCCCATCACCTCGCGGAACACCTCGCGGATCAACTCCTCGGTCGTGTCCTGCACGGTCTTCTCGTCGACCCAGGCGAACTCCATGTCCAGCTGGGTGAACTCGAGCTGGCGGTCCGCGCGCAGGGCCTCGTCGCGGAAGCATCTCGCGATTTGATAATAGCGATCGAAGCCGGCCACCATCAGGATCTGCTTGAACAGCTGCGGCGACTGCGGCAGCGCGTAGAACTCGCCTTCGTGCATGCGCGCGGGCACCAGGAAGTCGCGTGCGCCCTCGGGCGTGGCCTTGGTCAGGATCGGGGTTTCGATGTCCTGGAAGCCGCGCGCGTCGAGCCAGCGCCGCAGCGCGCCGACCAGCTTCGTGCGGATGCGCATCTTGCGCTGCATCTCGGGCGTGCGCAGGTCGAGGTAGCGGTACCTGAGGCGGATGTCCTCGCCGGCATTTTCATGCGCGTGGAACGGCAGCGGCTCGGCCTTGTTGAGCACCTCGATCGCGGTCGCGACCACTTCCACCTGGCCGGTGGGGATCTTCGCGTTCGGCGACTGGCGGCGGCGCACGGTACCGGTCACGCGCAGGCAGTCCTCGTAGCCCACCCTGGCCGCGGTGGCGACCACGGCCGCGTTGCCTTCGGCGTCGCCGGGCTCGGCGACCACCTGCACGATGCCCTCGTGGTCGCGCAGGTCGATGAAGCACAGGCCGCCGAGGTCGCGGGCGACGTCGGCCCAGCCGCACAGGGTGACGGTCTGGCCGATCAGGGCCTCGTCGACGAGGCCGCAGAAATGGGTACGCATGGGGGCTCCGGGGGGAATCGTCCGGACGGGGCCGGAAAGCCCCGCATTTTAGCCCGGGATGCCGGGCCCGGCAGTTGCGCTCAGGAAGCCGGCGCGGGCTTGGCCGGTGCGGGCTTCGCGGTTTCGGCGGGTTTTGTGGCGGGCTTGGCCTCTGTGGCGGGCTTCGCATCGGCCTTGGCGACCTCCGGCTTGGCCGCGGCGCTTTCCGTACCCTCGACCAGGTTGCGCTTCTTGTCGCCGTCCTTCTTGAAGTCGGTCTCGTACCAGCCGCTGCCCGCCAGCCGGAACGACGGCGCGGTCACCTGGCGGCGGACCTGCCCGGCCGCGCCGCAGGACGGGCACGCGTCGGGATCCGGGTCGGACAGCTTCTGCAGGCGGTCGAAGTCGTGTTCGCAGGCGGCACAGCGGTAGGCGTAGATCGGCATGGCGGGTGGCGATGGTTGCTGGATGCGGCCAGTCTGGGGCCGCGACAGGGGATTACAAGCGCTACGGCGCCTGGCTGCCCCACGGTGGCGGCGGCAGGTCGACCGGACGCGAGAGGTCGAACTCGACCTGGAACAGCCGCCCGCCCGGGCGCGAGAGCTCGTAGAGGAAACGCTCGCCCGGCTCGACCTCCATCGCCCAGGTGTTGGTCACCGATGCCTCGGAGCCTTCGCGCTCGAACAGCGCGATCGATTCGGCGTCGACCGGGAATTCCTGGCGCACCGCGCTGCCGGGCGCGTCGGTGTCGCCGCCGTACATGGTCAGCACGTCCTCGCTGCCGTCCGCGTGGCGATGGTCGTGCTTCAGGCGCAGGCCGTCGGCGGTGCGGGTGATCACCCAGGTGCGCGAATGGTCGTCGCCGACGTGGAACGGCACGCGCAGCTCGCGCGCTGGTGCGTCGCAGCCGCGCACGTGCATGACCAGCGCCTTGCCGGCGAAGGCGTCCGGGCCGGGCGCCACCGGCTCGTCGACGACGATGCGCCCGGCGAACGCCTGCCCGCAGTGGCTGGCGAGCGCGGCCATGAAGGCGTCGGCGGGC
>DATCYC010000154.1:0-2258 GCA_036570525.1 Luteimonas sp. | reverse complement strand
AGGCCGCCGGGGTCGTGGATGCCCGCCAGTGCAAGCTGCACGCGGGCCGGCGAGCCGGGATTGACGAAGAACAGCGAGAACAGGTGCCACAGGTCGATGCCGGCGCCGATCGCCACCGCGGCGAACGCGGCCCAGCCGATGGCGTGGCCTGCGGGCCAGCGCAGGGCGCGCGCGATGAAGTGGCTGAACAGGTAGGCAAGCAGGCCGATCGCGAACGCCAGCGCGCCCGCCTCCAGTGCCCCCAGCCAGCCGGTGTGCAGCGGAAGGTTCATTCGCCGGGAACGACGCTGCGGGCGGCGGCGAGCAGGCTGCCGTCGGCTACCAGGCGCACGGCGGCTGCAACCTCGCCGTCGAGCGCGCGGTCGCGATCCAGGAACGGAATGACCTTGCGCAGCGCGGCGTGCGCCGAGGCGACGGCGGCGCCAGGGTGGTAGTCGTCGCCCGTGGCGAGTTCCACGCGCAGGGCCTCGACTTCATCGAGGAAGCCGGCGTGCGCACCTGCATCCGCCGCCGGCGCACCGTGCACCTTCGCCGCAAGCGCGCGCGCATCGCCGCGACCGGCCAGGCCGCGCGCGGCGCCGATCATCTCGCGGCGCAGGTCCAGCGCCTGCGCGGCGGTGTACAGCTCCAGCGCCAGCACCTTGCCCAGGTCGTCTGCCATCGCCAGCACGTGGCGCGATTCGTTGGCGCCCATCGAGACGTGGTCCTCGGCGTTGGCGCTGGTGGGGATCGAGTACACCGACGCCGGCATCGCGCGGCTGGTCAGGTCGTTGACGATCGCGGCCGCCGTGTACTGCACGATCATGAAGCCCGACTCGGTGCCGTCCTCGTTGCCGATCAGGAACGCCGGCAGGCCGTCGTTGGTGGCCGGGTCGACCAGCTTGTTGAGGCGGCGCTCGGAGATCGACGCCAGCACCGGGATCGCGGCCTTGACGTAGCTCATCGCCAGCGCCAGCGGCATGCCGTGGAAGTGGCCGGCCGACACCACCTGCTCCTCGACGTGCTCGGCCTGCTTGTCGGGGAACACCAGCGGGTTGTCGGTGACCGCGTTGAGTTCGATGTCGAGCACGCGCCGCGCCTGCGCCACCGCGTCGCGCACCGCGCCGTGCACCTGCGGGATGCAGCGCAGCGAATAGCTGTCCTGCGGCTGGTGCTTCTTGCCGCCGCGGAACGGCTTGAAGCGCTGGTAGAACTTCTCGCGGCCGTGGCGCTGCGAGAACGGCACCCACTCCCAGCAGATATCGAAGTTCAGCGCGCGCGCGTCGTCGCCGTCCCAGCTCGACGGCTGCCACGAGCGGAACTTCGGCACCAGGTGGTACGGGATGTCGGCGAGCGTGGAGCCGGACAGCAGCGAACGCAGGTTCGCCGCGACCCGCACCTGCCCCGGATGCGGCCGCAACGCGTGTACGTCTTCGGCGAACGCACCCATGCGGCCGGCGAAGGCGTCGATGGTCATCGCCGCGGCAAGATCCGCGGTGTCGAGCAGGTCCTCGAGCTTCTGCAGCGCCAGCACGCCGGTGGCGAGCATCTGCGCGGTGCCGTTGTTCAGCGCCAGGCCTTCCTTGTAGGACAGCGACACGGGCTGCAGGCCGGCGCGCTCCAGCGCCTGCGCGCCCGGCATGCGTTCGCCTTGGTAAAAGGCCTCGCCGCCGCCGAGCAGCACGATGGCCAGGTGCGACAGCGGCGCCAGGTCGCCCGACGCACCGACCGAACCGAGCTGCGGCACCACCGGCACGACACCCGCGTTGAGCATCGCCGCCAGCGCCTGCAGCGTCTCGACGCGGATGCCCGAATGCCCCTTGAGCAGGGTGTTGATGCGGATGCCGAGCATCGCGCGCACCACGTCCGGGGCGAACGGTTCGCCCACGCAGACCGCGTGGGTGACGATCAGGTTGGTCTGCAGCTCCTCGTGCAGCGAGCGTCCGCTGGGCGCGGCGCCGGGCAGCTCGTCGCGCAGCGGATGCGCGCCGAGCAGCTTGTCGGCGTTGCTGCCGAAGCCGGTGGAGACGCCGTAGATCGGCTCCTCGCGGCGCACCTGCTCGGCGAGGAATTCCGCGGCGCGGGCAACGTCGCGCAGTGCGTCGGCCGACAGCTCCACCGGCGCACCGTAGGCGATCCCGGCGAGCTGGCGCTGGGTGAGTGACTTGCCGTCGAGGAGGATGGGTTTCATGTTGCGGTCCTGTGGGTTGTCGTCCCGGACGACACCGAAAGTTCTTGTGGGAGCGGCTTCAGCCGCGAGCTCTTGCCCTGGCCCCTCC
>DATCYC010000153.1:0-2519 GCA_036570525.1 Luteimonas sp. | reverse complement strand
GTGTTGTGTTGCGATGGTGCAACTGCACGCCAGTGCGCTGCGGCAACGGATGCCAGACTGCATTTCCCTAGCCGGTCTTGTTGGATCGGCTTGCGCGACGAAGAGCTCGCGGCTGAAGCCGCTCCTGCAAGGGCTCTCTTTACTGACCGCCGGTGCCGCAGGTGGTGTCGTTGAGGATCTTGGTGACGCGCGCGAACTCTTGCTGCAGCCGCGCCCTGTCGCCGCCCGGGGCATAGCGCCAGGTGGATTCGATTTCGCGCTGGCGTTGCTTCCAGCCGTCGCAGGCGGACTCGTCGGGGACGCGCGAGCACAGGTCGTACTTCATTTCGCAGGCCTGGCCGCCGGCGCGGTTGGGGTCGCCGGCCAGGCCGGTGGTCTGCAACTGCACGCAGCGCGGCTTGGGGTCGGCGTCTTCGCTCAGGTAATTCTGGTTGTCCCAGGTGTTGCACTGGTACAGCGGCGGCGGTGGCAAGCGGTCGGCGTCGGCGAGCTGTTCCGGCTGCGGGGCCTGTGGACGTTCGACGGGTGGTGCCTGCGGCTCGGGGGCGGGTTCGAGTTCGGGGACTTCGGTGACGATCGGCGGCGGCGACTCGTAGTTCGGGATCACCATCGGCGATTCGACGACCTGCACCTCCTGCTTGCTGCCCTTGGGGCAGGGGATGCCGTTCTGGATGGTCAGCGCGCCGAGCGCGTTGGTGCAGCGGTAGATGGTGTCAGTCCGGGTTTGCTGGGCCTGCACGGCCGTCGCCGCAGCCAGCGCGGCGAGCAGGAACACCACGTGTCGCATCAGGCTCCTCCGCAATCTTCGGACAGGCGCGCGTTGATGCCACGCTCCTCGACATTGAGTGTCGCACGCTCGTTGGCCTGGGCGTTGAACCGGCGCTGGCGGATCTGTTCGCGGCGATCGCGCAGGCGTGCGCAGACTTCCCGCTGCGGCAGGGCGTGGCACTCGTCGCGCACCCAGTAGCCGCCACCGCCGTAGCCGTAGCCATGGCCGCGGTGGCCATGCCCGTGGCCGGGCGGGGGCCGCGATGGCGGCGGCGGGGTTGGTTCGACATTGCGAAAGCGCAGCGTCGGCGCGCCGTTGCCACTGCTCGTGTCGCTGCGCGGGGACGCGGTTGTCGCGGCCGGCGCTGCCTGGCCGCGGCCGTAGGTGATGCCGGAGCCGCGCCGCCACGGGCCGCCGTAGGACGACCAGCTCGAGATCCAGCGCGGATTGCCCTCGTCGTCGTCGCTGGTGTAGCGGCTGCCGTCGTCGCGGACGCATTCGTACATCGGCCTGGGGGCGTGCAGCACCACGACCGGCTGCGGGCGCGGCTCCGGTGCGGGCTGCAGCGCCGCCGGTTCAACCGGCTCGGCGCGGGGCGGCGGGTCGATGGGCTGGATCATGCGCCGGACCTGCTGCGACTGGTCGTCAGCGCACGGGGAATCCTGCACGGTCAGGTGGCCCGCTGCGCCGGTGCAGCGGTAGATGGTGATGTCGCTTTCCTGCGCGGTTGCGCCGCTTGTGGCCAGCAGCGGCAACAGCAGCAGGCAGGGCAGGCGGATGGCCATGGCGACATTCTGCGCGCGACGGGCGCGAAGGTGAAGTGCATGGCCGGCGTACGTGGATTCCCGGCGGCGCGGATTCATGCAGCGTCCTGCATGAATCCGCCCGGGCGTTCATTTCGCGCGCGTGTATTCGATCTGCATGGTGCGCACGTCCTGGCCGTCGTGGGTTTCGAACATCTCCATCACGTGGTGGTCGGCATCGATGATGCGCACGGTCTCGCGGATCGCGATCGGCGCGCCGTCGTTCATCGGGTCGGCCATCTCGGCGACGAAGGTGTAGGTCTTCGTCGCCGGATCGTAGTCGCCTTCGCTGGTCATGAGGCCGGTGGACATGTCGTCGACCCAGCTGGCGACGTACTTGCCGCGCACGTTGTCGTAGCCCATGAAGCCGATGCCGTTGAACGGCTGACCCATGAACCGGCTGCTGAACTGCGTGCGGATCTGGCGCCCGCCGAGCACCACGGTGTCGACCGACTTGCCGGTCTCGACCATCGGCGGCGCCGAGGGGTCCATCCACATCGTCTGCTTCGTGTCCCAGGTGCCGGCGAAGTGCTCGGCCAGCTGCGCATGCTGCGGGCCGGGGGTGGCGGCCTTTTGCCAGGCGGCCATCATCGCCTGCTGCTCGGCATCGGGCGTGGCGGACGCTTGCGGCGCGGGTTGCCGGG
This sequence comes from Luteimonas sp., assembly GCA_036570525.1. Taxonomy (GTDB): domain Bacteria; phylum Pseudomonadota; class Gammaproteobacteria; order Xanthomonadales; family Xanthomonadaceae; genus Luteimonas. The sequence continues at coordinate 303 of DATCYC010000153.1, read as the reverse complement.
CCGGTTCCTCCTGTGCGGCCGCGGCTGCGGCGAACGACAGCAGCGCGCAGGCGAGCGCGGCGTGCAGGATGCGGTTTCGCGTCTTCATCTCGATCTCCTTCCGGCTGCCGGTGTCCGGCGGGAGGGTGATGCTAGTCCCGGCCGGGGACGGACGCATGCCGCGGTGCGGCAGGAATCAGGCGCGGATTTCGGCGCCGCTGCGGGCGTCGCGGATCGGGGTCGGGCGGGGCAGGTCGCCGGTCTCGCCGCCGACGCAGCCGTCGATGGCCGCGAGCAGGCCGGCATCGATGGTGGCGGCCGTGC
>DATCYC010000152.1:0-2815 GCA_036570525.1 Luteimonas sp. | reverse complement strand
GTAGCGGTCGGGGCGCAGGCGCGCGTCGCCGGGAAAGCGCACCACGCCAACCACGCCTTCGCGCAGGGCTGGCTCGTCGCGCAGGTAGGCGGGGCCGTCGATCACCTCGCCGGCGACGCCGACCTCGGCCAGCGGCGGCAGCTCGGCGGCCAGGTGGTCGAGCTCGCGCCGGTCGTGGAACACGTAGTCCAGGCCCAGCTCGGCGAACTCGCACTGCAGGTCGTAGCGTTCCACCCACCGCGCCAGCTGTTCGCGCGACTCGAGCAGGATGGCCGCACGCGGGGTCATCGCCGCGCGCCAGTCGCGCGCATTGCAGTGCGCGGCGAAGCGCAGCATCCAGCTCCACAGGCCCGGGTCGTAGCGCGGCTTGACGTAGAACGGCGCGTCCGGCGTCAGCATCCAGTGCAGCGCCTTGGCGACCTTGCCGGGCGCGGTCAGCGGCGCGGCGTGGCTGGGCGTGATGGTGCCGCAATTGCCGTGCGAACTGCCGCAGCCGGCGGTTTTGGCTTCCAGCACGCGCACGCTGCGGCCGGCATCGAGCAGCGCCAAGGCGCTGGCCAGCCCGATCACCCCACCGCCGACCACCAGCACGTCATCACGTTCGCTCATGTCGCAAGTCTAAGGCCGTCGTCAAGCCTTCCGCATCGGTGGCCGCGCGCCGTAGGTAAGCCAGCGCCACAGCCACTCCATCGGGCCGAAGCGGTAGCGCGACAGCCACAGCGCGCTGAGCAGCAGCTGCGCCGCGAACACGGCGAGTACCAGTGCCACCTGCGCCGCGCGTCCCAGTTGCCCCCACAGCGCCAGGCCATACCCGTGGAACACCAGCGCGGCGACCAGCGACTGCAGCAGGTAGTTGGTCAGCGCCATGCGCCCTGCCGGCGCCAGCCAGCCCAGCACGCGCCGCAGGCCCGGCACGCCGAGGCCGAGCACGAACAGCGCCAGGTAGCCCAGCGCCAGAGGCAGGCTGCCGGCCAGCATCACCGCGCTGGCCAGGGTCATCAGCCCGATCTGGCTGGAAACGTCGAAGCTCGTCCCGAGCGCCACGCTGCAGGCCACGAGCGCCAGCCCCGCCGGGATCGCGTACAGCGCCAGCCTGGCGAAGAACGCGCGCTGCGCGGCGACGTCGTGCATCCGTCCGCTGCGCACCAGCCAGACGCCGATCATGAACACGCCGATGGCCATCGGCACGACCACGACGTCGCCCTGCAGCACGCGCATGAAATCCTGCGTGCGCTGCACGGTGACCTGCATGAAATCGCCCCGCGCATACGCTTGCGTCGCCGCGGCCAGGGCCTCGCGCGTGAGCCCGCTGGCCTCGACGAGCCCCTCGTTGGCCTCGGCCGGCAGCACGCTCAGCATGCCGCCGATCAGCAGGCTCAACAGCACCACCCCGGCGTAGATGGCGATGCCCAGCCATAGCCGCTTGCGGTCGGGCATCGGGCCGAACGCCAGCAGGATCAGCGCCGCGACCGCGTAGCTGTGGAGGATATCGCCGGGCCACAGCAGCACCGCGTGGGCCACGCCGAACAGCAGCAGCACCGCGCAGCGGCGCAGGTAGGCCTTGTTGAACGTCGCCGAGTCGCCGGCGCGTGCCGACATCACCGCGAAGCCCATGCCGAACAGCAGCGAGAACAGCACCCAGAACTTGCCCTGCACGAACACGTACACCAGCCACGCCACGGCATGGTCCAGCCCGGTGGCGCCGGGCGCGATGCCCGAGCCAAGCTCCTGCATCGGCCGGCTGAACCACTCGACGTTCATCAGGAAGATGCCCAGCAGCGCGAAGCCTCGGATCGCATCCAGCGCAAGGATGCGCCGCGGCGCGTCGATCGGCGCGAACGCCGCGGTGTCAGCGCTCATCGCGTGGCATCCCCCTGTGATGTCGTCGGGCGTCAGTGCTCGTGGCCGCCGTCGCCATGGACGTGGCCGTGCTCGACCTCTTCCGGGCTGGCCTCGCGCACGTCGACCACTTCGATGTCGAAGTGCAGGTCCTTGCCGGCCATCGGGTGGTTGAGGTCGACGTCGACCACGCTCATCCCCACCTTCTGGATCGTCACCGCGCGCGGGCCGAAGTTGGTGTTGAGCACCACCTGCATGCCCGGCGCCAGCTTCTGTTCCTTGAAGTGCTTCTTCGGCACGCGCTGGGTCAGGCCGTCGCGGCGCTCGCCGTAGGCATCGGCCGCGGCCACGTCGACGCCGAAGCTGTCGCCGGCGACATGGCCTTCGAGCGCCTTGTCCAGGCCGGGGATGATGTTGCCGTGGCCGGAGAGGATCGCCATCGGGTCGCGCTCCTTCGACGTCTCCAGCGGCTCCTGGCCCGGCTCGGACACGGTGTAGTGGAAGCGGACGACGCGGTCTTTCTCGATCTTCAGGGCTTCGGTGCTCATGGGGCTCTCGTTGCGGACGGGCGTGCGGACGCGCGGCGCCCGGTCGCTTGTCAGTGGGAAGGGGATTCGGCCAAGATGTCGGCCGTGATGGACACCGCGCATTATCCCGGCTCACCCGCCGCCGCGCCAACCTGGCGCCACCCGGGCGCCGCGCTGGCGCTGCTGGCCGTGCTGCTGGCCGGCTGCGGCCACGACGAGGTCCGCCGCGCGCCGCCGCAGGCTTCCGCCGTCGATTCCCACGCCTGGCCGAAGAACGAGCCGGCCGACCCCGCCGCCGCCAACGCCGTGCTGATGCGCGCGATCAGCCTGGTCGGCACGCCCTACCGCTACGGCGGCAACACGCCCGAGGGCGGCTTCGACTGCAGCGGCCTGGTCAACTACGTCTACAGCGACATGCTCGACCTCAAGCTGCCGCGCACCTCGCGAGC
>DATCYC010000151.1:0-1942 GCA_036570525.1 Luteimonas sp. | reverse complement strand
TGATGCTGGAGCTGTACCGGGACATCTACTCGGGCCAGCTCGACCACCTGCAGATGTTCCTGCTCAAGGAATTCTTCGAGATCCTGGAAAAGGCCATCGACCGCTGCCGCGAGGCGGGCGTGGTGGCCTACCAGATCGTGCTCAAGAACAGCTGACGCGGGGCCTGTCGCATGCTGACCCTCGTGCTGGTGGTGATCTTCGCCGCGCTCGTATTCGAGTTCATCAACGGCTTCCACGACACCGCCAACTCCATCGCCACCGTGGTGGCAACCAAGGTGCTCACGCCCGGACAGGCGGTCATCCTGGCGGCGGTGATGAACCTGATCGGCGCGCTGACAGGCACTGCGGTGGCCATGACCATCGCCTCGGGCCTGATCGATACCGACGTGGTGGCGGTCACCTCGCAGGTGATCCTGTGCGCGCTGGGCGGCGGCATCATCTGGAACCTGATCACCTGGTGGAAGGGGCTGCCGTCGTCGTCCTCGCACGCGCTGATCGGCGGCCTGTGCGGCGCCGCGGTCTCGGCCGCGCACAACGACTGGGCGGCGCTGATCTGGTCCGAGCCCGTCGGCAGCTGGAAGGAGAACGGCGGCCTGCTGTGGAAGGTGGTGCTGCCGATGGTCACCTCGCCGGCCGCCGGCTTCGCGCTCGGCATCGTGGTGATGCTGCTGCTGTGGGCGATCATCGCCGCGATGGTACGCGCGGGCGGGGTGCTGCGGCGCCTGGCGCGGCCGCGCTGGGTCAATGCCTTCTTCGGCAAGGCGCAGTTGCTGTCGGCGGCCTACATGGGCTATGCGCACGGCCACAACGACGCGCAGAAGACCATGGGCATCATCGCCCTGACGCTGTTCGGCGCCGAGGCTTCCGGCGCGCTGGACGACCTGCCGGGCTGGGCCGCCTTCCTGCATCCGGCCAGCAGTGAACAGGAAATCGCCGTCTGGATCGTGGTGACCTGCGCCGTGGTGATGGCGCTGGGCACGGCCTCGGGTGGCTGGAAGATCATCAAGACGATGGGCCACAAGATGGTCAAGCTGCATCCGATCCACGGCTTTGCCGCGGAGACCAGCTCGGCCACCATCCTCACGCTCGCGGCCCACTTCGGCATGCCGGTGTCTACCACCCACAGCATCTCCACCGCGATCATGGGCGTGGGCTTCGCCAAGAACCCGCGCGCGCTGCGGCTGGGCGTGATCGAGCGCATCGTGTGGGCGTGGATCCTGACGATCCCGGCCGCGGGCAGCATCGCCTACGGGCTGTTCGCGCTGCTCGAGTTGATGGGCTGGGCGTAGCCCCGACCTACAGCAGGTCGCCTTCGGCCGACAGCGCGCGTTCCAGGCTGTCGCCGACACCGCCGATCTCAAGCAGCAGGCGGTCGACCTCGGCCGCGGTGAGCGCGTCGTAGGGGCGGTTCTCGCACAGCTGCAGGTAGGGCACGCCGTCGAGCTCGTCGATGGCCAGGTAGCCGATCCGGCTTTGCCAGTTGAAAGCCAGCGCGCGGCGGGCATCGATGCCGGTGATCGGCGCGATCACGGTGTTGACCCGGAGGTAGTTGCGGCCGTCGTCGTCGTGCAGCTCGGACAGGAAGATCGCCTGGTGCCGGCGGCCGCTGTCGAGCGAGAGCTCCACGCACATCACGTAGGGGTCCTGCATGGTGACGCGGTAGTTGCCGGCGCTGATGTGGCGGCGGATCTGCTCGAAGTTCTGCATGGTGCTGTTTCCCGGTCGCGTATGGCCGCTATGCTAGCCCAATGGCCGAAGCGTCCGCCGAGCAGCGCATCCTCGCCGCGATCCGCGCCGTGCCGCGCGGACAGGTGGCCGGTTATGGCCATATCGCCCGCCGCGCCGGCCTGCCGGGGCGCGCGCGGCTGGTGGCAAGGATCCTGGCGGGCAACGAGGATCCCGGCCTGCCGTGGCACCGCATCCTGCGCAGCGACGGACGCAT
>DATCYC010000150.1:0-7751 GCA_036570525.1 Luteimonas sp. | reverse complement strand
TTCATCAGCGGCGCGGTCACCATGAAGATGATCAGCAGGACCAGCATCACGTCGATGTAGGGCACGACGTTGATGTCGGCCTTCAGGCGATGCTTGCGGATGCGGCGGCCGTTGGCGTTCATGGCCATGCGGGGTTCACCTCGTTCTGGATGGGGGTCCGGCCTGCGCGAACGCGCGAGGGCCGGCGCCGGGGTTCAGTCGCTCAATCGTCGAGGTGGGACTGGCGCTGCATGATCGAGGAGAACTCCTCGGAGAACGCGTCGTAGCGCGTGGCGAGGCGCTCGACCTTGGTGGCGAAGCGGTTGTAGGCCCACACGGCCGGGATCGCCGCGAACAGGCCCATCGCGGTCGCGATCAGCGCCTCGGAGATGCCGGGCGCGACGCTGGCGATGGTCGCTTCCTTGACGTTGGCCAGGCCCTGGAACGAAATCATGATTCCCCACACGGTGCCGAACAGGCCGACGTAGGGGCTGATCGAACCGACGTTGGCGAGGAACTCGAGGTTGCGCTCCAGCCCGTCGAGCTCGCGCGAGGTGGTCACGCGCATCGCACGCTGCGCGCCTTCGAGCTGGATGCGGCTGTCGACGCCGCGGCGCTCGCGGATGCGGTTGAAGTCGCGGAAACCGCTTTCGAAGATCGCCTCCAGGCCACCCGAGTCGCGGCCACGGCCCTGCGCGCCGGCATAGAGCTTGGCAAGGTCCGCACCGGACCAGAAGCGCTCCTCGAAGCGGTCGGCCTCGTCCTCGGCGCGGTTGAGCAGGCTGCGCTTGCGGAAGATGATCACCCACGACGCGATCGAGGCGACCAGCAGCAGCAGCATCACGAACTGCACCGGGATCGAGGCATGCAGCAGCAGTTGCACGATGTCCAGGTGGTTGCCCGCGGCCTCGGCGCCGGCGGCGACGTTGGGATCGGCCGCCAGCTCGGACACGGTGGCCGCGGCCTCTTCCGGCAGGGGTTCGACCGAGGTGGCCTGCAGCAGCGCGAATAGGGGCGTCATGGATGGGCTCCGGTGTCTGGTTTCAATCGGTGGCGCGGTGGCGACGGGGCGATGGAAAGCACCCGGTCGTGGTCACTGCGCGCCTTGTTCGAGGGATTTGAGCTCTTCGTACAGCGTTTCGGGAATGCCGCGGGGGCGGAAGCCGTCGGCGTCCAGGGCCGCGACCTTCACCTCCGCGTCCAGCAGCAACCTGCCGTCGCAGCGGATGTCCTGCGCGATCACCAGGCTCGCATGCCGGCACTGGCGCAGCGCGACCGACACGTCCAGCGCATCGTCGAGCCGCGCCGGCGCGCGGAAATCAATCCGCATCGCCCGCACCGCGAACACCAGGCCGTGTTCGACCCGCAGCAGCTCCTGCCCGTAACCAAGCGCGCGCAGCCATTCGGTCCGCGCGCGTTCGAGGAACGCCAGGTACTGCGCGTGGTAGACCACGCCACCGGCGTCGGTATCTTCCCAATAAACCCGTGTCGGCCAACTGAACGGGGGCCGGGATTCTGGATTCGGGATTCGGGATTGGGGGGTCAAGAGCGCCTGTCTCCGGGATCGTCGGCTTCGAAAAGCGCCTTCGAATCCCCAATCCCCAATCCCGGATCACTCCTCGGCTTGAGGCCGAGGTGCCGGTACGCCTTGTGCGACGCCATGCGCCCGCGCGCGGTGCGGACCAGGAAGCCCTGCTGGATCAGGTAAGGCTCGATCACGTCCTCGAGCGTGCCGCGTTCCTCGCTCAGCGCCGCGGCCAGCGATTCGACGCCGACCGGGCCGCCGTCGAAGTTCTCGATGATCAGGTTGAGCAGGCGCCGGTCCAAGTCGTCGAAACCTTCCGGATCCACCTTCAGCATCTGCATCGCGGCATTCGCCACGTCGTGGTCGATGCGGCCGGCGGCGCGGACCTGGGCGTAGTCGCGCACGCGCCGCAGCAAGCGGTTGGCGATGCGCGGGGTGCCGCGCGAGCGGCGCGCGATCTCGCCGGCGCCCTCGGCTACGCAGTCGATGCCCAGGATCTGCGCCGAGCGCTTCACGATCCGGGTCAGGTCTTCGGCGCTGTAGAACTCCAGCCGCTGGACGATGCCGAAGCGGTCGCGCAACGGCGCGGTCAGCAGGCCGGCGCGGGTGGTGGCGCCGATCAGGGTGAACGGCGGCAGGTCGAGCTTGATCGAGCGCGCGGCCGGGCCCTCGCCGATCATGATGTCGATCTGGAAATCCTCCATCGCCGGATACAACACCTCTTCGACCACGGGCGAGAGGCGATGGATCTCGTCGATGAACAGCACGTCGTGCGGCTGCAGGTTGGTCAGCAGCGCGGCCAGGTCGCCGGCCTTCTCGATCACCGGCCCGGAAGTGACGCGCAGGCTGACGCCCAGTTCGTTGGCGATGACGTGGCTGAGGGTGGTCTTGCCCAGCCCGGGCGGGCCGAAGATCAGCACGTGGTCGAGCGATTCGGCGCGGCGTTTCGCGGCTTCGATGTAGATCGACAGCTGCTCGCGCACCGGCTGCTGGCCGAGGTATTCATCCAGCCGCTTGGGCCGGATGCTGGCCTCGATGGCCTCGTCCTCGCGCGTGGCGTCGGCGGCGATGATGCGGTCGTCGGTCATGCGCCTATGTTCGCACGGCGGCCACGCGATCTGTGATCCGTAGGATGGGTAGAGCCGAAGGCGAAACCCATCACCCAGCCGGTGTCACCGGGCGGGGGATGATGGGTTTCGCTGCGCTCTACCCATCCTACGTGGCGGAAAGTCCGCGGCAGGCTTCGGCGGCGATCGCGAACGAGCGCTTGCGCTCGGCGTGGTCGAAGATGTTGGCGGTCAGCAGCAGCTCGTCGGGACGGTGGCGCTCGACGAAGGCCGAGATGCCGGCACGCAGCTGGTCTTCGTCGCCCAGCACGGTGCAGGCCAGCGACTGCTCCACCATCGCCTTCTCCGCCGGGCTCCAGAACGCCTCGATGTCGTCGATCGGTGGCGGCACCAGCCCCGGGCCGCCCCGGCGCAGGCGCACGAAGCTCTGCTGCTGGGTCGTGAACAGGTAGCGCGCCGCGGCCTCGCTGTCGGCGCCGACCACGTTGAGCGCGAGCATCACCTGCGGCTTCGCCAGCCGCTTCGAGGGGCGGAAACCCTGCCGGTACAGCCCCAGCGCCTGCTCCATCGCCCCCGGCGCGAAGTGCGAAGCAAAGGCGTACGGCAGGCCCATCGCCGCCGCCAGCTGCGCGCTGAACAGGCTCGAGCCCAGCAACCACACCGGCACCTGGATGCCGCCGCCGGGCACCGCCTGCACCGGCTGCCCGGGCCCCACGGGTTCGAAATAGCGCAGCAGCTCGGCGACGTCCTGCGGGAACGCGTCGGCCCCGTCGAAATAGCGCCGCAGCGCGCGCACCGTCGCCTGGTCGGTGCCCGGCGCGCGGCCGAGCCCGAGGTCGATCCGGTCCGGATACAGCGACGCCAGGGTGCCGAACTGCTCGGCCACCTGCAGCGGCGCGTGGTTGGGCAGCATCACCCCGCCCGCCCCGACCCGGATCGTCGACGTGCCGCCGGCCACGTGGCCGATCAGCACCGCCGTCGCCGCGCTGGCGATGCCGGGCATGTTGTGGTGCTCGGCAAGCCAGTAACGGTGGTAGCCAAGCGCCTCGGCGTGGCGGGCGAGATCGAGCGTGTTGGCGAACGCCTCGCGCGGCGTGCTGCCTTCGGTGACGGGGGCGAGGTCTAGGAGGGAGTACGGGATCATCGTGGACTCGGGCGGGAGAGGTTCCCCGTGGATATCGGGACGATCCGGGGTTTTGCCATGCCCGTCTCGACCGCACCCGCTCAGGTCGGCGGCGGAACACAACGTCCTGTCGCCATCGATCCGGGGCCCGGCCTTGCAGGAGCGGCTTCAGCCGCGAGCACTTGCATGAGCCCAACGAAAAGCTCGCGGCTGAAGCCGCTCCTACAGGAACCGCGGACCCGCCCCCGGACGCCGCCTAGATCTCGACCTGCGACCCCAGCTCCACCAGCCGGTTCCCCGGAATCCGGAAGAACCCCGTCGCCGGCGCCGCGTTGCGGTGCATGAAGGCAAACAGCTTGTCGCGCCAGACCGGCATGCCGCGGCGGCGGCTGGCGACCACCGTCTCGCGGCTGGCGAAGTAGGTGGTGTCCATCGGATCGAAATGGATCCCGCCGGCATCGCAGGAACGCATCAGCGCCAGTGGCACGTCCGGGGTTTCCATGAAGCCGAAGCGGATCAGCACGCGGTGGAAGTCCTCGGCGATCTCCTCCATCTTCAGCCGCTCGCCCGGCGCCGAATAGGGCGTGGACAGCGTCTCCACGGTCAGGAACACGTTGCGCTCGTGCAGCACCTTGTTGTGCTTGAGGTTGTGCATCAACGCATGCGGCACGACCCCGGGGTCGGCGGTCATGAAGATCGCGGTGCCGGGCACGCGCACCGGCGGCGCCAGCATCAGGCCGGGCAGGAAGGTGTCCAGGTCGATGCCCTCCTTGCGGATCTCCGCGCGCAGCAGTTCGCGGCCGCGGCGCCAGGTGCGCAACATGGTGAACAGGACGAGGCCCAGCACCACCGGGAACCAGCCGCCATCGAGGATCTTGGCGCCGTTGGCGATCAGGAAGCCGACGTCGGCGACGAAGAACAGCACGCACAGCGGCAACACCCACCTGCGGCCGCGCGGCCACAGCGCGCGCGCCACCAGCGCCAGCAGCAGGGTGTCGATCAGCATCGTCCCGGATACCGAGATCCCGTAGGCGGTGGCCAGCGCGCTCGATGAGCCGAACGCCAGCACCAGGCCGATCACCAGCACCGCGAGCATCCAGTTGATGCCCGGGATGTAGATCTGGCCGATCGTCTCGCTGGAGGTGTGCCTGATCGCCATGCGCGGGATGTAGCCCAGCTGCATCGCCTGGCGCGAGATCGAGAACGCGCCGGTGATCACCGCCTGCGAGGCGATCACCGTGGCCGCGGTGGCCAGCGCGATCATCGGCCAGCGCGCCCACTGCGGCACACCCACGTAGAACGGATTCTGGACCGCCTCGGGGTGCTCGAGCACCAGCGCCCCCTGGCCCAGGTAGTTGAGCATCAGCGCCGGCAGCACGAAGTAGTACCAGGCGTAGCGGATCGGCCGGGCGCCGAAGTGGCCCATGTCCGTGTACAGCGCCTCGCCGCCGGTCACCGCCAGCACCACCGCGCCGAGGATGAAGACGCCGTGGAACGAGTGCACGTAGAAGAAGTGCAGCGCCCACCACGGGTTGATCGCCTTGAGCACCTCCGGCTCGTGCAGGATGTTGAACACGCCGAGCACGGCGAGCGCGGTGAACCACAGGATCGTCACCGGCCCGAACACCTTGCCCACCTTCTCGGTGCCGAAGCGCTGGGCCATGAACACCGCCAACAGCACCATCACCACGATCGGCACGATCCAGGCGTGCAGCTGCGGCGCCACCACCTCCAGCCCCTCGACCGCCGACAGCACCGAGATCGCCGGGGTGATGACGCCGTCGCCGAAGAACAGCGAGGCGCCGAAGATGCCGAGGATGCCGACCACGTACGTCGACCGCGAGCCCTTGCGCAGCGTGCGCTGGGCCAGCGTCATCAGCGCCATGATGCCGCCTTCGCCCTCGTTGTCGGCGCGCATGATGATGGTCACGTACTTGACCGTCACCACCATCATCAGCGACCAGAACACCAGCGACAGCAGGCCCAGCACGGTGTCGTGGTTGGCGATCAGCCCGTAGTGCGGCGAGAACGCCTGCTTGATCGTGTATAGCGGGCTGGTGCCGATGTCGCCGAAGACGACGCCGACCGCGCCGACCATCAGCCCGGCCAGGCCGACGTTGCCGTGGCCATCCGCATTGCGGGCGTGCTGGGGTTTGGAAGTGCTCGGGGAGATTGCCATGGGATTCCTGTCCGGCCGGCGCAGCGGCGCCGGGCCGGTTCAACGCAGCGCGGACTGTAACGCCTTGCGGATGATGGCCTCGGCGACATCGCCTTCCGCGAATGCCTGCCTGGCCATGCGCTGCGCCTCGGCCGGCTTGTAGCCGAGCTGCTGCAGGGCGACGGTCGCCTCGGACAGCGGATCGGTGGCGATGCCGGCCGCGCCGCTGCCGGGGACGCCCGGGCCGCCACCGTAATCGGCGGCCATGCGTTCGCGCAGTTCGAGCACGATGCGCTCGGCGGTCTTCTTGCCGATGCCGGGGATGCGGATGAGCGCGGTCACGTCGCCGGCCTGCACCAGGCGCGCGAACTCGTCGACGCCGGCGCCCGACAGCACCGCCAGCGCGATCTTCGCGCCGATGCCGCTGACCCGCTGCACGTCGCGAAACAGCCGCCGCTCGGGCTCGCTCAGGAAGCCGTACAGCGAAACGCTGTCCTCCTTCTGCGCGTAGTGGGTGAACAGCGACACTTCACCGCCGACCGCGGGCAGGTCGTAGAAGGTGCTCATCGGCGCTTCGAGCTCGTAGCCGACGCCGTGCACGTCCACCACCAGCCACGGCGGCTGCTTGTGGATGAGGATGCCCTTCAGGCGGCCGATCACGGCGCACGCTCCGCGTGCGGGGATTGGGGATTGGGGATTGGGGATTCGGGGATGCCGTCGTGCCTGCAGCATCCACGAACCGCGTATTTGCGAATCCCGAATCCCGAATCCCGAATCCCGGCCTTCCTCACTTCCGGCTCCAGGCTTCGCGCGTCCCCACGCCGAGCCGCTGCGCGCTGGCGCGCACGTGGGCGTGGGTGATCGCGACCGCCAGCGCGTCGGCCGCGTCGGCCTGCAGCTTGCCTTTGAGGTTGAGCATGATCCCCACCATGTGTTGCACCTGCACCTTGTCCGCACTGCCCTTGCCCACCAGCGCCAGCTTGATCTCGCGCGCGGCGTACTCGTGCACGGGCAGATCATGCATCACTACCGCGCAAATTGCCGCGCCGCGCGCCTGGCCGAGCTTGAGCGCCGAGTCCGGATTGCGCGCCATGAACACCTGCTCGATGGCGACTTCGTCGGGACGGTGTGCCTCGATGACCTCGCGCAGCCCCGCCAGCAACAGCTTCAGCCGCCCCGGCAGGTTGCCCTTGGCCGCGGCATCGCCGACCAGCAGGTTCAGCGGCGCGTGGAATACATGCGTCGCCTTGCCCGCCGCGTCCACGTCGATGATGCCGACGCCGGTGCACTGCGAGCCTGGATCGATGCCGAGGATGCGGGTCATTGCGGGGCCGTTGTCGTTGGAAGGCGACCTGCAGGAGCGGCTTCAGCCGCTCCCACGAGACCGGTTGCCTTCAACCGTACGCGTCCTCGCCCAGCTCGGCATTGCTGTAGACGTTCTGCACGTCGTCCAGGTCTTCGAGCCAGTCGAGCAGCTTGACGACCTGCTGCGCGGTATCGCCGTCCACGGCGATGTCGTTGTCGGCGCGATAGGTGACCTCGGCCTCGTCGGGTGCGACACCCGCGGCCTTCATGGCGTCGCGCACGGATTCAAACGATTCCGGCGTGGCCAGCACGTCGATCGCGCCGTCCTCCGGATATGCCACCACGTCGTCGGCGCCGGCCTCGATCGCGGCCTCGGTGATCTTGTCCTCGTCCGCGCCCGGCGCGAAGCGCAGCACGCCCATGCGCTTGAACATGAAGGCCACCGAACCCTCTGTGCCCAGGTTGCCGCCGAACTTGCCGAACGCGTGGCGCACGTCGGCCACGGTGCGCACCTTGTTGTCGGTCAGGCAGTCGACGATCACCGCCACGCCGCCCGGCGCGTAGCCCTCGTAGCGGATCTCCTCGTACTCGACG